>NZ_CAXBDC010000117.1:0-12495 GCF_963974195.1 uncultured Nisaea sp. | reverse complement strand
ACCATCAGGATGTAGGGGGAGCCGGTCTGGTAGGCGAAGAGCATGCCGAAGATGCTGCCGTTCAGGGCCGCGTAGCCGAAGAAGCGGCGGTCGATGATCAGGGTGCCGTAGGTCCGCAGCATGCCGCCGAGCTTCATGGCGTCGGGATTCTTGTGCTCGTTGGTCTCCGGCAGGCGGAGCAGGCTGTAGACGAACAGCAGGCTACCGACCACCGCCATGAAGACGAAGCTGGCCTGCCAGCCGAAGAAGCCGTGCAACTGTCCGCCGATGGTTGGTGTCAGAGCCGGGGAGAGCGCCATCGCCATGCCGATGAAGGACATGATACGAGCGGAATCCGGCCCCTCCGACTGGTCCCGGATAACGGCGCGGCTGACCGCATGGCCGGCGCAAGCCCCGATGGCGAGCAGCACACGGGCGGAGATCAATGTCCAGATACTGATCGCCAGCGCACAGGCGATGGCCCCCATGACATAGATCGCGAGGCCGGTCAGGATCACCGGCCGGCGTCCGAACCGGTCCGACAGCGGGCCCGCCAGCAGCTGGAAGAACGCGAACGCGGTGAAATGTACCGTCAGGGTGAGCTGAACGGTGCCCATGTCCGTCTGGAAATAGTCGACGAGCGAGGGCAGCGACGGCACGAACATGCCGACGGCCATCTGGCCGAGAGCAACCATCAGCGTGAGAGTCGCGATGCCTCCGGCCGAATCGACCCGGAAAACGGTTTTTTGCATGGGTGATCTTCGACGTGGGAGAAAGGCCGCCAAGAGGGCGACCCTTCTTCATAGCGCATTTTTGCACTGCGGTAAAACCGGTTGGTTTACCCGGCCTCTGCGAGGCTCTCCGTGCCTAGGTGCTGCCGCTCTTCTTCCAGCAATTGACGCTTGCGGGGCACGCCCCAGCGATAGCCGGTCAGGCTGCCGCCGGCGCCGACCGCACGGTGGCAGGGAATGATCAGGGCGACGCGGTTGCTGCCGCAGGCCCGGCCGACGGCCCGGGGCGCGCCCGGTTTGCCGATGGCGTGCGCCAGCTCGCCATAAGTCCGGGTCTCGCCGTAAGGCACCTCCATCAGGGCCTCCCAGACCTGGCGCTGGAAGGCGGTCGCCTGGATGTCGAGGGGCAGTTTGATGTCCGGCAGGCGTCCTTCGAGGTGGGCAATCACGGCCTCGGTGATCCGGCCGAGCGTGTCGTCGTCCCGGACGATTTCCGCTTTCGGGAATTCCTCACGGAGTTCCGTCTCAAGCCTCGCGGCATCCTCGCCCAGGGCAAGAAAGCAGATCCCGCTTTCCGTCGCGGCGATGAGGATCTGGCCGAGCGGGCTTGGCGCCAGGGTGAAGGCGATGACGGCGCCGCGCCCGCCCTTGCCGTAGGTCGCCGGTGTCATGCCGAGCTGACCGCGTGCCTTTTCATACAATCGGCTGGAGGAGCCGTATCCGGCGCCGTACAGCGCCGGGGAAACGGCTTCGCCCGATTTAAGATTTTCGCGCAGCCTGCCGAGCCGCCGCGCGTCCCAATATTGCCGGGGGGTGACGCCGGTCGCGGCCTTGAAGGTGCGTTGCAGATGATAGGGAGAGAGGCCGGTGGCACTGGCCAGCGCATCCAGCGTCGGCGCGGCCTCGTCTGCGGCGTCGAGCAGCGCGCATGCGGTCTCGACAGCTTCAAGACGCCGGATCCCGGCCGCATCGGCGCCAAGGCATTTGCGGCAGGCGCGGTAGCCGGCTGCCTCGGCGGCGGCCGCGCTGTCATAGAAACGAACATTCTCGCGGTTCGGTCTGCGCGAGGAGCAACTTGGACGGCAATAGATGCCCGTACTTGTCACCGCGTAGAAAAACACACCATCCGCTTTCGCGTCGCGAGTCTGCACCGCTATCCAGCGCAGTGCATCGTCGGCGAAACAGTCCGATTCTGGGCGTTCGATTGAGTAATTGTCCGGCATGGGTCCGGCCTCCTCGGTGACATCACCCATTTTATACCTTTTCCGGCCGACTTCCGACTATCCGCCGCTTGCGCGACAAATCGGGCGTTTCCGGTACGGAATCCGGATCGGAACAGAAAAAGCGAACATTTCATATTTTCAAATGAAAAGAGAAACTTAGCCGTCATCATTGCAATGAAAATGTCACGGTTCTTTCACCGTTCGGACGTGTGCCGGGAATAGGGTCGGCGCTCGTATTTCTTCCAACGGAGCCTCTTATGAAAGCGACCAAGACGATCTTCGCCGCTGCGGCCGGCCTCGCCATGCTCGGCGCCGGTGCCGCAAACGCGGCCACCGAAATCACCTTCTGGCACGGCATGGGGGGCGGTCTCGGCGAGACGGTCAACACCATCGCCAAGGACTTCAATGCGTCCCAGAGCGACTACACGCTGACCCCGATCTACAAGGGCGGCTACGAAGAGACCATGACCGCCGGGATCGCCGCCTTCCGCGCTGGTGAAGCGCCGAACATCATCCAGATCTTCGACGCCGGTTCCGCCACCATCATCAACGCCAAGGGCGCCGTCTACCCGGTGGCCAAGCTGCTGAACGAGAACGGTGTGCCGTTCCACGCCGAGGATTACATCTCCGGCGTCCGCAACTTCTATGCGGACAGCAAGGGCGACATGATTGGCATGCCGTTCAACAGCTCCACCCCGGTGCTCTATTACAACAAGGACGCGCTCGCCAAAGCTGGTGTGCAGCCGCCGAAGACCTGGGAAGAGTTCGAGGAAATCGCGCCGAAGCTGAAGCAGGCCGGCTATATCGCCCTATCCCAGTCGCACACCCCGTGGATCTTCTCCGAGAACTTCCATTCCCGGCACAACATCCCGATGGCGGACAAGAATAACGGCTTCGACGGCGTTGCCACCAAGATCAACTACAACAACGAATTCATGCGCATGCATTTCAAGAAGGCGCGCGAATGGCAGCAGGCCGGGTTCTTCGGCTATTACGGCAGCAAGTGGGGCGACAACCAGAAGCCCTTCATCGACCAGGAAGTCGCCATGTGGCTCGGTTCCTCGGGCTCCTTCGGCGGTCTGAAGAGTGCCGCGAAGTTCAACTTCGGCACCACCAATCTGCCGTACTGGAACAGCATCACCAAGGGTGAGGAATACACCACCTTCATCGGTGGCGCCGCGCTCTTTGCCTTCAGCGGCAAATCCAAGGCCGAGAACGAAGGCGTTGCCAAGTTCTTCCAGTTCCTGACCAAGCCGGAGACCCAGTTCTTCTGGCACAAGGAAACCGGTTACGTGCCGATCACCAACGCCGCCTACACGCTGGCCAAGGAATCCGGTTACTACAAGGACGAGCCGGACGCCGAAGTCGGCATCCAGCAGCTGAACCAGAAGTCGGCCGAGAACAACAAGGGTTATCGCCTCGGCTACTACGTTCAGATCCGTGAAGTCATGACCCGTGAATATGACCAGGTCTTCGCCGGCACCAAGTCCGTCGACGATGCTTTCGCGGCCATCGAGGACGGTGCCAACAAGCTGCTGGCCCGCTTCGCCAAGACGGTCCAGTAACCAGCATTTCCCGCAGAGCGGCGGGCGGTTTCAACCGCCCGCCGTTTTCCTGTTCCGGCTCATCAAGGGATACCGCCGATGAAACGGCAGCAATTCGACAGTTTCACCCTGCCGTATCTGCTGATCGCGCCACAGCTCGCGATCATCTTTATCTTTTTTGTCTGGCCCGCGGCCCAGGCGATTTATCAATCTTTCATGCTGGAAGACCCGTTCGGTCTGGCCAGCCAGTTCGTCGGGTTCGACAATTTCGTCGAAGTGGTCTCGAACGAGCATTACGCCCGCTCCGCCCTGTTCACCGCGATTTTCTCCGGGCTGGTCGCCTTTCTCTCCATGGCCATCGCCCTGCTGCTGGCCGTGAAGGCGGACGGCATCCTGCACGGTCAGGCGGCCTACAAGATCATGCTGACCTGGGTCTATGCCGTGGCGCCGGCCGTCGCCGGCATGATGGGAGTCTTCTTGTTTGACCGTTCCATCGGCCCGCTCAATCACCTGTTCAACGCCACCGGCTGGCCGTTCAATCCGCAGCTCGACGTGTTCGATGCCTCGGTGACGGTGATCCTGGTTTCGGTCTGGAAGCAGATCAGCGTGAATTTCATCTATTTCCTGGCCGGTCTGCAGTCCATCCCGCGCGCCGTGCGCGAGGCGGCCCTGATCGACTGCCGCAACGGCTTCCGCCGGTTCTGGACCGTGACCCTGCCGCTGCTGGCGCCGACCGGCTTCTTCGTGCTGGTGATCAACATCACCTATGCCTTCTTCGAGACCTTCGGCGTGATCGACACGATGACCCGCGGCGCTCCCGGCGGCGGTACGGCGACGCTGGTCTACAAGGTCTATCAGGACGGCTTTCTCGGCGCGGATATCGGCGGCAGTTCCGCCCAGTCCGTCATTCTCATGATCCTCGTGCTCGGGCTGACCATCGTGCAGTTCCGCGTGCTCGAGAAGCGCATCCATTACTGAGCCGGGGATCGAGCCATGCACCGTATCAAACTCACCGACCATCTGATCCTGATCCTCGGCGTGCTGTTCCTGCTGCTGCCGATCTGGGTGGTCTTCGCCTCCTCGACGCACCGGCCGGAAACCATTCTGGGCCACGGCCTGCAATTCTGGATCGGCGACTATTTCTGGGAAACCTACAGCGCCGTGCTGTTCGACAATACTGGCTTCACCCAGACCGTGAACGCCGTGCTGATGCTGAAGAATTCCCTGATCCTCGGCCTCGGCTTCTCGGTCGGGAAGATCCTGATCTCGACCATCGCCGCCTATGCCATCGTCTATTTCCGGTTCCCGGCGGGCAGCTTCTTCTTCTGGATCATCTTCTCCTCGCTGCTGCTGCCGCTGGAGGTGCGAATCATCCCGTCCTACGAGGTGGTCTCCAAGCTCGGCATGCTGAATTCCTATACCGGCCTGATCCTGCCGCTGATCGCGTCGGCCACCGCGACCTTCTTCTTCCGCCAGTTCTACAAGTCCGTGCCGGACGAGATCCTGGAGGCCGCGCGGATCGACGGTGCCGGGCCGTTCCGCTTCTTCGTCGATATCCTGCTGCCGCTGTCGAAAACCATGATCGCGGCGATCTTCATCATCATGTTCGTGGTCGGCTGGAACCAGTATCTCTGGCCCATCCTGATGACCACGGACGAGAGCTATTTCACCGTTGTCATGGGGATCAAACAGATCCTGAACGATCTCGAAGGCAACCGTATCCCGCAATACAACAAGGCCCTCGCGCTGTCCTTCCTGGCGATGCTGCCCCCGGTCATGGTGGTGCTGATCTTCCAGCGTTGGTTCGTGAAAGGCCTTGTCGAGTCCGAGAAATGAGGAACTGAGGATGGCCGAGGTCGCACTCACCAACGTCGAGAAAACCTACCCGAACGGCTTCAAGGCCATTCACGGGATCGATATCGACATCCAGGATGGCGAGTTCATCGCCCTGGTCGGCCCGTCGGGCTGCGGGAAATCGACCCTGCTGCGCATGGTGGCCGGGCTGGAAAGCATTTCCGGCGGGGACGTCTCCATCTCGGGCCGTCAGGTCAATATGCTGGAGCCGGCGGACCGGGACATCGCCATGGTGTTCCAGAACTACGCGCTCTACCCGCACATGACGGTCGAGGGCAACATGGCCTACGGCCTGAAAAACCGGGGCATGCCGAAGGAGGAGATCGCCCAGCGGGTGAAGAAGGCCGCCGAGATCCTGGAGCTTTCCCCGCTGCTCGACCGCCGCCCGCAGCAGCTTTCCGGCGGCCAGCGCCAGCGCGTCGCCATGGGTAGGGCCATCGTCCGCGAGCCCGCCGTTTTCCTGTTCGACGAGCCGCTCTCGAACCTGGATGCCAAGCTCCGCGTGCAGATGCGGGTCGAGGTGAAGAAACTGCAACGTCAGCTCGGCACTACCAGCCTCTATGTCACCCACGATCAGGTCGAGGCCATGACCATGGCGGACCGGCTGGTGGTGATGAATGCGGGCATCGCCGAGCAGATCGGCACCCCGATCGAGGTCTATGACCGGCCGGCCAGCATGTTCGTCGCCGCCTTCATCGGCTCCCCCTCCATGAACTTCATGACGGGCACGCTCGAAAGCGGCGCGGCCGTGCTCGGCTCCGGCCAGCGCATCGGGCTGAACGGGCAGGCGAAGAATCTCAGCGAGGGTCAGCCGGTGACGGTCGGCATCCGGCCGGAACATTTCCAGCCCTGCGGCGAGAGTGAGGGCGTCGAAGTGCGCATCGACCTGGTCGAGCATCTGGGCGCGGAAACGCTGATGCACGGCACAGCGCCCGGCAATGGCGACCTGACCACAATCCGGATCGCCGGACACCAGACGCTTTCGGACGGCGAGAGCCTGCGGGTGACTGTCGCCCCGGAGCAGGTGCATCTGTTCGACCCGGAGAGTGGCAAGCGGCTCTAGGCGCGCTCTTTTCACGGCCTGCCTCTTGACCGGAGGGGCGGGAGGGCCGATGCAGGGGCGATGTTCGCGAACCCGTCCCTGCTGCTGATCATGACCGGCGCCCTGATCGGTGTGAATTTCCCGCTCGGGAAAATCGCCGGCGATGCCGGTATCTCGCCTATTCTCTGGGCCATGATCCCGTCGATCGGGGTCGCCGCGCTGATGCTGCCCGTGCTGGTCATGCGGCGCGGCCTCAGGCGTCCGGACCGCGCGCTGGCCCGCTTTTCGGTGATTGCGGGGCTGGTCTCCTACGTGATCCCGAATGTCATTCTGTTTGCCGTCATTCCGCATGCGGGCGCGGGCTATATGGGCCTGATGTTCGCCCAGTCGCCGGTTTTCACCCTGGCTTTCTCGGCCCTTCTCGGCCTCCGGACACCGAACCGGCTCGGCCTTGCCGGGATCGCGGTCGGGCTGGCCGGGGCGGCGATTGTCAGCCTGACACGGGGGGCGGCGCCGGATGCGCCGGAACTGTTCTGGATCGTGGCGGGCTTCGCCGTGCCCATCGCGCTTGCCGTCGGCAATGTCTACCGGACCATGGCCTGGCCGGAAAATACCTCGCCCGACGCGCTGGCTTTCTGGAGCCACGGGGCGGCAATCATCGCTTTCCTCGTATTGCTGCTGCTGGTGGAGGGAAATCTGCCGTTTGCCTCCCTGGCAGCCGTGCCCGGAGCGGCCCTGTTGCAGGCGGTGGCGGCGGCGGCGACCTTCCCGCTGTTCTTCCGCTTGCAGCATCTCGGCGGGCCGGTGCTGTTGAGCCAGATCGGCTATGTCGCCGCCAGCGTCGGTCTGGTCATCGCGACGTTCTTCCTCGATGAGCATTACAGCCTCGCGACCTGGGCCGGGGCGCTGGTGATCGCCGCGGGGATCGGTCTGACGGTCCTGGCACAGCGCCGCCCCTGATCCTCTCTTAGAGAGCCTGCCCGGGCATGCCTTCTGAATCCGCTTCCGCGTAGCGCGCGGGGACGCTATAGCTCGGCAATGACATTTGAACAGATTGCCATACTCGCCATCGTCGTTGGCGCCCTCGCTGCCTTCATCTGGGGGCGGTACAGGATCGATCTCGTCGCCATGCTGGCGCTGCTGCTGTCGGTGGCGGCAGGCGTGGTCGATCCGCTGACGGCCTTTTCCGGCTTCGGCCATCCCGCCGTGATCACGGTGGTGGCGGTGCTTGGCATGTCGGCAGCGCTGACCCGCTCCGGCGCGGTCGGCGTGATCGCGGAACGCATCGCCCAGCGCACCAAATCCGACCGGGCGAAGACCTTCTCGCTGATCGGCCTCGCCGGGCTGATGTCCAGCGTCATGAACAATGTCGGCGCTTTGGCGCTGCTGATGCCGATCACCCTGTCGGTCGCGCGCAAGGCCGGGCTGTCGCCCTCGCGGCTGCTGATGCCGCTGTCCTTCGCCTCGCTGCTGGGCGGCATGATCACCCTGATCGGGACGCCGCCGAACATCATCATCGCCGATTACCGCCGCAAGGCGGTTGGCGAGTCGTTCCAGATGTTCGACTTCCTGCCCGTCGGCCTGGCGGTCGCCGCGGCCGGTATTCTCTATCTGGTTTTCATCGGCATCAAGCTGGTGCCGAACCGGCGCGGCAATGACGAGGGAAAGCGCCTGTTCGAGCTGTCGAGCTATGTCACGGAATTCAGGGTTCCCGCCGATTCGCGGATGATCGGGCAGACCATCAGCGCGCTTGGCGACCGGAACGAGGAAGGCGGCCGGCCGACCGTGCTCGCCCTGCTGCGCGACAATGAGCGCCTGGTCCGGCGGCTGACCCGGGAGCCCTTGCTGGAAGGCGATCTGCTGCTTGCCCATGGCTCCGCCGAACAGATCGAGGCGGCGGTGCAGAAGGGCCTTGAGCTGGTCGATGCCAAGGAGCTGGACGCCATCAAGTCCGACATGTCGGAAGACGCGGAGCTTTCCGTGGTCGAGGCGGTGATGCCGCCACGCGCCTGGATCGAGGGCCGCAGTGCCGCGATGCTCCGGCTGCGCTCGCGCTACGGGCTGAACCTGCTGGGCGTTGCCCGTGGCGGCGCGCCGATCAACACAAGGCTGCGGGACGTCCGGTTCCGGGCGGGCGACGTGCTGATGCTGCAGGGCGACAGCGACCAGATCTACGGCACCATTTCCTCGCTCGGCTGTCTGCCGCTGGCGCAGCGCCGGATGAGCCTGGAGCGGCCCAATATCCTTGTTCCCGCACTGCTGTTCCTGGCCGCCATCATCGCCGCAAGTGTCGGTATCCTTCCGGCGGCGGTGACGCTCGCGGCCGGTCTCGCGGCCATGGTGCTGACGGACAATATCTCCATGGGCGAGGTCTATGACGCCATCGACTGGCAGATCGTCGTCCTGCTGGGGGCGATGATACCCGTCGGCACGGCCATGCATGAAACCGGGGCGGCGGGGCTGATCGCGGGTGCGCTGGCCGGGGCGGTGGCCGATGTCTCGCTCTATCTCGTGCTGGCGCTGCTGCTGATGCTGACCATGTTCCTCACGGACATGATGAACAACGCGGCGACGGCACTGGTCATGGCCCCCGTCGCCCTCGGCATCTCGGAGCAGCTCTCGGTCAATCCCGACCCCTTGCTGATGGCCGTCGCCATCGGCTCTTCCAGCGCCTTCCTGACGCCGATCGGGCACCAGAACAACCTGCTGGTGATGGGGCCTGCCGGATACAGGTTCGGGGATTACTGGCGGGTCGGCCTGCCGCTCGATCTTCTCATCATCGCCGTGGCGGTTCCGCTCCTGCCCGTGGTCTGGCCGTTCTGAGGCGCCAGACACGAACGGGACCAGCCTGAAGCGGGGATATGCATGTCTGATCAAAAGACGGGAGCCGGCCTGATCGATCCGGGCCTGATTGCACCGGCCATCATGCTGCTCGGTCTCGGCGCTCTCTGGGGGCTGTCCTTCTCGCTGTCGAAAGTGGCGGCGATGGGCGGGGTGCATCCTTTTGCCTATGCCTGGATGCAATCCACCGGCGCGGCGCTGTTCCTGACGCTGGTCTGCTATCGCAGGGGCATCCCGTTCGACCTGAGCCGGGGCCATCTGCTGTTCTTCCTGGGCGCGGCGGTGATCGGCCTTGTGCTGCCGAACATCAACATCATCACGACCGCGAAATATATCCCGGCGGGGGTGATGAGCACGGTAGTCTCGACCGTGCCCGTGCTCGGCTATGTGCTGGCCGTGGCTTTCCGGATCGAGGGCTTCCGCTGGAACAGTGCGGTGGGCATCTGTATCGGTCTGATCGGCGCCCTGCTGATGGTGCTGCCGAAAACCAGCCTGCCCTCGCCGGACATGGTGCCCTGGGTGCTGATCGCCTTCCTGACCCCCGCGCTCTACGCCTGCAGCGGCATCTTCAGCGACCGGATGCGGCCCGACGGCACGCACTCGCTGGCGGCGGCGCGCGGCATGCTGATCGTGGCGTCCCTGGCGACACTCCCGCTGATGCTGGCGGTGGACGGCTTCTACCCGCTGATGGCCAACCCCGGCCCGACCGACTTCGCCATGCTCGGGCAGATCTGCATCTCGTCCGTCGCCTATATCCTGTATTTCGAGATCCTGAAACGCGCCGGGCCGGTGTTTCTCAGCCTGGTATCCTATGTCGTGACCCTGTTCGGGCTGTTCTGGGGCTGGGTCATCTTCGGCGAGATCCATTCCGCCTGGATCTGGGCCTCCGTCGGCTGCGTCTTCACCTCGATGCTGCTGGTGAATATCGGACGCCGGGCACGGTGAAAACCTTGGTCCCGAAGCGTACACTGGGGCCAAAGCTTGAGTTCTCTCAGGCGGTTTTTGATCTTTCGGCTTCCTGGGCAGACGACAAAGCAATTACTAGGCAGCTAGTGGTTTGAATCGCTCTCGGCTCTCGCTGTACGGCACTAACTCGCAGACCCTACGCAACAGAATTTGATGCGGCTCCGATAGATCCTCATGGTCATCTGCGACGGCATACATATTGGCGCCCTGATGCAGTGGCCTCAAGTCCGTAAACTCCATAAAGCGCTGCGATACAACAGATCGACTAGATAGAGGCTCAACGAACGCTATGGCGTCAGACTCAGCATTATCAAGAATGACATTGTGCACGCGATAATGCGCGCCACTCTCACCTGTGTACTGTTCGTTGGTACGTAGCCTCTTGCCGCCTACCACGTCCCGAAGGCTATCGGTAACCGCGACAATGAAATCGCTTTCGGCCCGACGGCGCGCTTCCAAAACCTCATCACCAACACAGCGCGATGCGTTCGCGACCATGGCAATGGCGAGGGCAATGTGCTCCGTGTCAGCTCTTCTCGTCATGCGACCATTAAGGAATTCGCAGCCGTATACCTCCGCCATGGAGGTGAGGCGCTTTCGAATTTGCTTACTCAACTTGATGCCAGAGCTGGTTAGGAACATAGAACCAAAGCCAGCGTCATGGACTACATGTTCGCCGCTATCAACAGACACAACGACCGTCACGGCCCTACCGTCCGGGTATACGACAGGTGTCGTAACCTCTACTCCAAGGCTCGTTTCCTCCGCCATTACTAAGGCGGATGCAGCAGATCCAATTTCTTCAGTGGTGAGTCGGCGCATCATATCTCTAGCCCCAACTGCTCTTTCGTTTTGAATGGCGGCATCAACAACGGATGTCGTAACTCAATTTTGGCCCGACGCAAGAATGAATCAAGCCAACCTGTCCAGCCAAGGTTGCGATCATCTGGTTCCGCGCACCCCATATCAGGCCACATCTGCCAATGTGTTCCATTTATGGGCTTCAAAATCGTCGTGCGTCGATGTGTCAGCCCTGGCTCAACATCCAGTCGGAAAATATTCTGTTTCCGGAACACGATACTAAAAGAATATTTGTAAGGCATTCGGTTTAAGTGAGCCTGCACGATAAGGCGGCCGTGAGGCAGACTCGTCCCCACCGCGTGCAAGCGACTCCTTGCCGCTGCGTAATCCGGGTGATTGGCCACCGTCCACCGCCACCTAAAATCGGCAACCTTCTTGGCCATCAAGAAGGCCCGAATATCGTCATCACCCGACATCAATCTACCGTTATCGTCCGCACCTTCGGAGTCAGTCGGTAAAACGCTCGGTTGTCAAAGATTTAGAAAGATGCGCTCTAAGATGTATTGGATCAAATCACGGTATTATCGTTTTCCTAGAAGACGATGTGCGTCACAACCACGCAACAAGCCTCCCATACATCACGTGTTTAACTTCGGCGCTCTCCTTGCTGCAAACCATCAACTAAACTGCATGAAGGGATTTGTGCAGCAGGAGGCGGCCGTGATCGAACACAGCTCCCATCCTGGCGGTGAGCTGCGTGCGGCACTCACCACGTTTCCAGAGGCGATGCCAAACATGTTTCTCTGAGTTTGAAAAAATAAAACCCACAAAAAGAAAAGCGCCCCGGGCGGAACCCGGAGCGCTTTCCTGATCAGATCGTCGCCTAGCTTACGCAGCTTTCGCCGGAAGCGCGAAGTTCACCGCGTCCAGCTCGGACACCAGCGAGGCGGCTTTTTCGGCCGGGAGCGGCATGAACGGGGCGCGGACATTGCGCCAGCTTGCCTTGCCGCTGTTCTTCGCCAGCAGTTCCTTCAGCGCGGCGGCTGCCGGATAGTTCTGCAGGGTCAGGCGCTCACGGGTGAGCTGGTCCTGCAGCGCCTCGGCCTCGGCCGAACCGGCTTTCCAGGCGGCGAAGACCTTGGCGCAACCGCCGACCGTGACATTGCCCGTCGCGGTGATGGTGCCGACGCCGCCGGCCTTCAGGGTGTCGAGCAGATAGCGCTCGGTGCCCGCGAAAACGTCGAAGCCCGGGAATTTTTCGGCCATCGCCTTCATGTTCTCGAAATCGCCGGAGCTGTCCTTGATACCGCAGACGGTGTTCGGGAATTCCTTCAGCAGCCGGGCGATCAGCTCATGGCTGAACGGCACCGCCGACATCTGCGGGAAGTGATAGAGATAGACCTTCATCGCATCGCTGCCGATGGCGGCGAAGGTGCGGGAGAAGTGCGTGAACAGGCCTTCGTCGCTCGGGTTCTTGTAATAGAACGGCGGCAGCATCAGGACATGCTCGATAC
>NZ_CAXBDC010000116.1:0-12567 GCF_963974195.1 uncultured Nisaea sp. | reverse complement strand
CGTCCGGTCTTGCCAATGCCCCCGCAAACAAGAACAATAAGGGAACAAACAACAGGAAGCAGACATGGCCGCATCGAAAGAGTTCGCGGACTTCATCACGGGCATGCTGGAGCCGCTGGGCGACATACGCGCGCACCGCATGTTCGGCGGCTATGGCATCAAATACGGCGAGGTGAATTTCGCCCTGCTGCTTGGCGACCTGCCCTATTTGCGCGTGGACGACCGGAATCGGCCGGCTTTCGAGGAACGCGGCAGCGCGCCGTTCAGCTACAGCACGAAGAAAGGCGAGGTCACTGTCGGCAGTTACTGGGAGGTGCCAGCGGACATACTGGAGGACCCAGAGTTGTTTCTGGAATGGGCACGCGCCGCCATAGACGCGGCCCTCAAGGCATATCAACCTAAGAAAAAACGAAAACGAGATTAAGGAAAGTAGCCAAAAACCCGCATCATGAAGGTTGCTATTAAAAACTATTTAATTCAAATTTATACTCATTAACTAATTTCCCGATCATAAAAAGATACATCTATGGTTCCCGAATCAGACCGCATCACATTCGAGTCCGGCGACATCATCTGCGAGCATGGCGAGCCATCGGACTACGTCATGTATGTTCTCAGCGGCGAGATCGCGATGGAACACAGCCCGGGCCTGTATATTGAGCTGGACGGCAAGGTCACGACCTTCAAGCGCGGCTCCCTCCTCGGCGAAAGCTCGGCAATCCTGAAACGCCCCTATGTCGGCACCCTGATCGGCTTCAGCAGCGGCTCCTATGCCCGCGTCCGCGCGGACCGGATCCGTGCCGATATCGCGCGATGCGGAAAACTGCCGAAGATGATCATCCTCAATCAGGCCCACAAACTCGATCAGGCCTACAAATTCATCATGAAGAACTACAAGAACGCCAGCCGCGATCAGATTCAGGAAGCGTTTGAACCTAACCACAGCCTCGGCGATTTCTTCGAACAAGGCGTCGCGAAGTAAGGGCGAAACGCTAACCCGTCAGCGCGACGCGTCCTTCCAGCGGATAAGCCGGATCGTTATAACCCGGCGTCGACGGATGCCCCTCAGGCACCAGCTCATTGATCAGCGCCTCGTCCTCTTCCGTGAACTCGTATTCCAGCGCTTTCGCGTAGGCTTTCCACTGTTCCATCGTACGGGGCCCGGCGATGGTGCCCGTGATAAGGCCGTTATTCAGCACCCAGCCGACGGCGAGGTCGATGATGCTTGCGCCCTTGGCTTCGGCATGGGCCTTGATCTTCTCCGCAATCACCAGGCTTTCCTCGCGCCATTCGGTCTGCATCATGCGGGTGTCGGCGCGGGCGGCGCGGCTGCCTTCGGCGGGCTCTGCGCCCGGCTTGTACTTGCCGGAAAGAACGCCGCGCGCGAGCGGGCTGTAGGGCACGACGCCGAGGCCGTAATAGTCGCAGGCCGCCAGATGCTCGGTCTCCGGCATCCGGTTCATGGCGTTATAATAGGGTTGGCTGACGACCGGGCGGTCGATACCCGCCGCGTCGCAGAGATGGCAGATCTCGGCCACCCGCCAGGAACGGTGGTTGGAGACGCCGAAATACCGGATCATGCCGGCATGGACCAGATCCGCCATGGCGTTCACGGTTTCTTCCAGCGGCGTCGTGTGGTCTTCCTTATGCAGGTAGTAAATATCGATATACTCGGTATCGAGTCGCTCCAGCGATTCCTCGCAGGCCTGCAAAATCCATTTCCGGGAGAGACCGCGCGCGTTCGGATCGCCTTCGCCCATCGGGTTGCCGAGCTTGGTCGCCAACACCCAGTAATCCCGTTCGGCGGCAATGCCACGGCCGACCACCCGTTCCGAATTACCGTTGTGATAGGCGTCGGCGGTGTCGATGAAATTGACCCCGAAATCCCGCGCCTCGGCGATAATTTCGTGAGAATCGGCCTCGCTCGTCGGCCCGCCGAACATCATGGCACCGAGACACAGTTTCGAGACCTTCAGGCCGGAGCGGCCGAGATTGCGGTATTCCATGACTTTCCTCCCCCTTGATTACGCTCCCTGATTGCGTCAGGCGCGGTTCCGGAATGACAGAATAGCCGGGATGGGCGACGACCGCACTTGAGGATCGCGAAGTCTCCGTGCTCTGATGCTCTGCAATGAAAAACCGGCACCGGGAGGGCCTTCAATGACCGGACTGAGCGATACCGCACGGGAAAAGCTGGCGCATGTCAGCACCGCGACCCTGACCACACAGCTTCTGAAGCGTGGGTTGCGCAATCAATGTCTCCAGGGCGTCAGCCGTCTGACAACCCATGACCGCAACATGGTCGGCGAGGCCTTCACCCTGCGGAATATTCCCGCGCGTGAGGATATCGACGGCATCAGCGCCTATGACGATTACGATCATCCCCAGCGCAAGGCGATCGAGACCGTACCGGCAGGCAAGATTCTTGTGATCGACTGCCGCCAGGATGCAAGTGCGGCCTCCGCCGGCAACATCCTGCTGACCCGCCTGCAAGTGCGCGGCGTTGGCGGGTTCGTCTCCGATGGCGGCATCCGCGATTCCTACGAAATCGCTGAATATGACATTCCCTGCTATGTCGGCGGCCCCTCCGCCCCGACCAGCCTGATCAAGCATCATGCAGTGGCCGAACTGAACACGCCCATCGCCTGCGGTGGCGTCGCGGTTTATCCGGACGATGTGCTCGTCGGCGATGCCGAAGGCCTTGTCGTGCTCCCGGCTCATCTCGCCGAGGAAATTGCCGAGCAATCCTTCGAGCAGGAGAAGATGGAAGTCTTCATTGCGGAAGAAGTGAAAAACGGCAAACCGCTGCGTGGCACCTATCCGCCGGACGAGGCGACCAAGGCGCGCTATGTCGAATGGCAGAAGAAGCGGGACGCCGAAGCGTGAGCGTAACCGCTCCCGACAATGACGCCCTGATCGCGGTTTATGACCGTGATGCGCGACGCCTGCGGACGGAATGGTCCGCAGGCGCGGATTCCGCGACCCATAGCGACAAGTTCATCGATTTCCATACCCCCTACCTTCCGACGAATGGGGGACATGCGCTGGATATCGGTGCCGGGTATGGGGCCCATGTAAACGGGCTTGAGGAACGGGGACTGACTGTGGTCGCCGTCGAACCCGCCGCAGGCATGCGCGCGGAAGCCAGGACGCTCTATCCCGGCTCCAAGGCCACCTGGCTCGATGACCGGTTGCCGGACCTTGCCAAAGTGCATGCGCTCGGCCGGCAATTCGACTTCATGCTGATGAACTCGGTCTGGATGCACCTGCCGCCGGACTTGCGGGACCAGGGCATGACATCCCTCTCCGCGCTTCTCGCCCCCGGCGGCCGTTTCTCCGTGCTGCTGCGGCACGGTCCGGCGCCCGCAGACCGCCCGATGCATGAGTCCGACACAGAGCCCTTCCTGGCTCTCGCTGAAGCGCGCGGTCTTACGCCTCTTTATCGCAAGGAAAACCGGGATGAACTGGAACGCGACCGCGTTTCCTTCACTCGCCTCATTCTGACAAAATCAGGTTAACCCAATGACATACGAAACCTTGCTCTTCTCAATCGAAGACAATATCGCCCGCATCACCCTGAACCGGCCGGAGCGGATCAACGCGGTCACGGCCGTGATGCATGAAGAGTTGCGCGACGTCTTCACACAGCTGGAAAAACCCGGCTCCGCCCGCTGCGTGATCATCACGGGCGCCGGGCGCGGCTTCTGCTCGGGGCAGGATCTCGCCGACCGCAAAGCCTCAAGCACGGCCGAACGGCGCGATCTCAGCCAGTCGATCCAGCAGAACTACAACCCGCTGATCAAACGCATGGCCGCCCTGCCGATCCCGATCATCTCCGCCGTGAACGGCGTCGCCGCCGGCGCCGGTGCCAGTCTGGCGCTCGCCGCTGATATCGTACTGGCCGGGCACAACACCAAGTTCGTACAGGCCTTCGTCAATATCGGTCTGGTGCCGGATGCCGGGGGCACCTACGTGCTGCCCCGCCGCGTCGGCCTCGCCCGTGCCCTCGGCATGACGCTGATCGGCGCCCCGGTAACCGGTAAACAGGCCGCCGACTGGGGCCTGATCTGGTCATCGGTCGAAGACGAGACACTGCTCGATGAAGCCGAGGCGCTGGCAAAGACCCTGGCCGCGAAAGCCCCACTGGCACTCGCCGGGATCAAGAAGATCATGCGCGCCTCGCTCGATAACGGACTGGCGGAACAGCTCGACCTTGAAGCCGAGTTTCAGCGCCAGTGCGGCTATACGGACGATTATCAGGAAGGCATCGCCAGCTTCCTCGAAAAGCGTGCACCGAACTTCCAGGGCAAATAGACCGGAGCAACTTGATGAGCACCGTCATCTATCACAACCCGCGCTGCTCCAAATCACGGCAGACGCTGGAGCTGCTTCGCAGCAAGGGCGTCGAGCCGGAGATCCGGGAATATCTGAAATCCCCGCCGAGTATCGCCGAGCTCGAGGAAGTCCTCGGCCTGCTCGGCCTGGAGCCGGTCGGTCTGATGCGGCGCAAGGAAGCGCCCTTCAAGGAACTCGGCCTTGATGACAACTCAAAGGATAGTGCAACGCTCGTTCAGGCGATGCACGACAACCCGGTTCTGATCGAGCGTCCGATTGTCATCGCCAACGGCAAAGCCGCCATCGGGCGCCCGCCGGAGGATGTGCTGAAGATTCTCTAGGGGGCGGTATCCGAGAAATTCAGGATTCCGTACTTGCACATCCAGGTGACCAACAGATTTAGCCGTACCCCACGATGCTCCTGAAAATGCTGTTCTATTTCGCTAAATCGTACGGTTTTATTGTCCAGCACGAATGACAGCACCTGATGTGCGACCGGAGCCCGCCAGTGCGGCAAACGTCTGTCGAGATCGACGCTTTCGGCCTGCTCAAGCCTGGTCTCTGAAGAAGAGCTGGCGGAGAGCAAAATATCGCCGTTCAGAGACCATGTCGGAAAATGGTTAAAGGCATGGAACGGGTCGCCCTTCACTGGGTCCCGGAGAGTCTCCGTGCCCGTTCCAGCTCCAAAAGCTCCGGCAGAATTACGCTTTTCAGCCAGATCCTCCCACAAGGCATCCAATTCGGAGACGATGGCTGGCCAGTCAAAACGCTCACGCGCCCGTTTTTGCCCCGCGCAACCCATCCTGGACCTGAGCTCTGGGTCGGAGGCAAGAGCAGCAATGGCCGCCGCTGCCGCATCAACACTCACTGCCGTATGCTGGCCGACATTCGAGACATACTGGAGATAATTATCCAGCCCCAGAACGTTACGTTCAACAATCAGATGACCGTCGCCGGCAGGCGGCAGCAACGTCGGGACATGTATACCATCGATACCATCCCTGACCGTTGAACGATAGCCGTCCCAATCACTCAGCACGACCGGAATTCCCGCCGCCATGGCCTCAACCGGCGTGATGCCGAAGGTTTCCTGGATATTGTCGACCAAGGACAGAAAGATATCCGACCCGGCCCAATAGCGGGACACCACATCGCTATTGTTCCCGTCCGCAAACTCTACACGTACTGACGGCGCATGGACCCTTGCCGCTTCCTCGTAGAGCGGGCGGTCCGCATCGGCGTTCGGGAACCAGCCGGCCATAACGAAGCGGATGCGCTTGCCCGACTGTCTGGCTGCAGATTCTACAGCCTGAAACATCGGCGTTGGGCGGGCTTTCTCATAGAAAGACAAACGCCCGAGCCAGAGCACCAGGATTTCATCTTCGGCAATCCCTAATGCCGTCCGCGCGCCGTCACGGCCACCTACAGAGTCAATTCGGTTCTCGATGGCCGGCACGTCAACCCCGAGCGGAATAACCGGAAGATGCGGCATAGGCAAAACCGGCGTTGCCGCACCGGCGCGGTCGCCAATGAACTGGCCCAGCTCGCCAAACATCTGCTCCAATCCCTGCTTCACCGAGGGAGAGGTGCATATCAGCGCATCCCAAGGCTGCACGGGAGATGTCAGGCAATGGGCTATGTATTGGCGGATGGCTGGAGGTGCGAGGGTGTGTACCAGCCCCACAATACTGTAGCTCCGATCCCCCCTCGCCCTGCGCTTCCAGGCCAGGTCCGTGATATCCGCGCTACCACGCAGAAGGCATCCGGCTTCCGCAATCAGATCCTGGCTAAAAATCGAAGCAATACCCAAGTCACGGCAAGGCGCTTCCCCTGGAAAAATATCTGCTGCGAGTGAAGCCGGATTGAGTGTTCCTAAATTGAAAAAATTGAGCTTTCCCGGATGCGCCGAATGTTTCGCAATAGCCCGAAACAGGCCAACATTTGCGATATCCTTGCCAAACGGATTAGTGCCAACACCAACACCTGTAGAGCCGCCGACATAGATCGAAACGGGGGTACAACTCTCTGACACGGACACATTCCCTGGATACGGACATTGGGCATAACCTTAAGCGCGACGCCCCGGCAAGAAAGATCCAAGGATCATGGAGCCGTCACTCAATCGGTAATCTGGCACGGACTGTTACACTGAACAGATCCGATCCGGAAGTGTCCGGCACCATTGTCTTTCGCTGCGGGCCCGCCTCAAAAATCTCCAGAGCTTGAGTGAAGCCGCCCATAAACTCAGTTCAGGACCCGGATCGGCTCTCCAGCGTGCCAGGCTTTGATATCCTCGACCATCTCGCCGTAGAACAGCTTGTAGGTTTCCTCGGTCACGTAGCCCATATGCGGCGTCAGCAGGATATTGTCGAGCGTGCGGATCGGATGATCCGCCGGAAGCGGTTCCGGCTCGAAAACGTCCACGGCAGCACCGGCGATGCGGTTGTTCTTCAGTGCGTCAATCAGCGCGTCCTCGTCGACGATCGGACCGCGCGAGGTATTCACCAGCAGCGCCGTCGGCTTCATTTCCGCCAGAGCGGCCGCATCGATCATGCCACGGGAACGGTCGCTCAACACGACATGCAGGGTGACGATATCCGCCTCGCGGAGAAGCGCTTCCTTGCTCGCGGCCTTGCGCACGCCGATTTCGGCACAGCGCTCTTCGGTCAGGTTCGGCGACCAGGCAACCACGTCCATACCGAAGAGCTTGGCGATCTCTGAGACCTGGCTGCCGAGTTTGCCGAGCCCGACGACACCCAGGGTGCGGCCCTTCAGGTCAACGCCGATACGGGTCTGCCACTTGCCTTCCCGCATCATCCGGTCGTCATGCGCGACCTGCCGGGCCAGCGCCATCAGCATGGCCCAGGTGTGTTCCTTCGTCGTGTTCCCGCTGGTCGCCGTGCCACACACCGGAATGCCGCACGCACGTGCCGCCGGGAAATCGACCGCGTTGTTCCGCATGCCGCTGGTCACAAACAGTTTCAGGTTCGGCAGACGCTGAAAGATCTCCGCCGGAAACGGCGTCCGCTCCCGCATGGCGCAGACGATTTCGAAATCCTTCAAGCGGTCGACGAGTGCGTCATGCTCCACCAGATTATCCGTGAAGACGACTGGCTCATACCCCTCCGGCAAGCATCCCCAATCGGCCATACGCAGGGATACATTCGCATAGTCATCCAGAATCGCGATCTTCGGCATTTCCTCACCTGTCACTTTAGTTTTTTGTTTTAACAATGTGTTTCACGGATATATTTAACCCGTTTCACAGAACGTCTATTCGTCTTTCTGCTTCAGATCGAGCGACGCCGAATTGATGCAGTAGCGCAAACCCGTCGGCTGCGGCCCGTCCGGAAACACGTGTCCGAGATGGGCTTCGCACTTCGCGCAATGCACTTCGGTCCGGACCATGAAATGGCTGCGATCCGTCGTGCTCTCGATATTCGCCCCCTCGATCGGCTGATAGAAGCTCGGCCAGCCGCATCCGGCGTCAAACTTCGTCTCGCTTTCAAAAAGCGGCTCGCCACAGCAGACACAGGTATAGGTCCCCGGATCCGTGGTTTCGGCGTACTTGCCCGTAAAAGGGCGTTCCGTCGCGTGCTTGCGGGTCACCTGGAACTGCTCGTCGGTGAGCTGCGCGCGCCACTCGGCATCGGTTTTCTTGATCTTGTCCATCAGACTCTCCGTCATTGCTCCGATGCAGAGATTGGGTGCGACACCTCGCCGGGCAAGGCAATCGCACCCAATCCGTTACTTCCCTTTACGGCGCGTCTCGACCAGCACCTCCTGATCGGCAAGGGCCTGGATTTCCGCCTCGCTGAAGCCATGCTCCGCAAGAATGGCACGGCCATGCTCGCCGAATTTCGGCGGCACCGACTTCACAGAACCCGGTGTGCGGGAAAGCTTCACCGGGATGCCCCAGGACTTGTACCAGTCAAGTTCGACCGCCATGCCCCGGTGCTTGGTATGCTCATGCTCCATGACGTCCGCCGTGTTCCGGATCGGCCCGACAGGCACACCGGCCCGCAGCAGGCGGTCGCAGATCTCGTTACCGTCCTTGTCCTGCAACAGGACTTCAAGCTCCGCCCTGAGGGCGTCACGGTTCGTTACCCGGTCCGCATTGCTGGAGAACCGTGGATCGGTGCCGAGCTCCGGCTTGCCGAGCTCCGCCGTCATGCGCTGCCAGGCCCGATCATTGCCGCCGGCAACAAAGATATCCCCGGTCTGGGTCGAGAACTTGTCATAGGGGCTGATATTCGGATGCTGGTTGCCAGTGATCCCCGGCACCTTGCCCGACAGCTCGAAATTCGCTACGTGCGGATGCATGAGCGAAAGGCCGCAATCATACAGCGTCATATCGACATACTGACCGAGGCCGGAGCTGTGCCGTTCGAACAGCGCCATCATGATCGCGTTCGCGGCATAAAGCCCGGTTCCCATATCCACCATCGGAATGCCGACACGGGTCTGCTCGGACGGCGAGGAGCCGTTGACCGAGAACCAGCCGGTCATCGCCTGAATGATACCGTCATAGCCCGGAAAGCCACCATAGGGCCCGTCGGAGCCAAAGCCGGAAATCCGGCAATGCACCAGCTTCGGGAATTTCTCCTTCAGCACATCCTCATAGCCGAGGCCCCATTTCTCCATCGAGCCGGGCTTGTAGTTCTCGACCAGAACATCCGCATCTTCAAGCAGACGCAACAGCACCTGCTTGCCCTCTTCCTTTGAAAGGTCGAGGCCGAGGGATTTCTTGTTCCGGTTCACGCCAATGAAATAGGAGGCATCGCCTTCATGGAATGGCGGGCCCCAGTCCCGCACCTCGTCGCCCTGCGGCGGCTCGATCTTGATGATCTCCGCGCCGTGATCCCCAAGCATCTGGGTGCAGTACGGACCGCCGAGCACACGCGTGCAATCGACAATCTTGATCCCCTGGAGGGCGCCGGCGGATGCCGCAGTGCCACTCATTCCGTTACTCCTCAATTCTCAAGGCTGGAACCGGTCAAAACGATCCGGTCATTCTGGAAACCCGGTGCTCCCGGGTCAATTATCAGGCTGCCTTTTCTATCCCGAAAACCTCGGCTGCGAAGCCCGGATAGATTTCAGCGATCTGCGCGGCGACCGGCCCCCGGATAATCTCAAGGGTTTTGGCATCCGGCAGCCGTGTCTCGGGAACGTCAGCCGGCTCGTCATACGCGAATCCGGTCTGCTCCCTGATTTCCTCGACCGTATGCCCCGGATGGACACTCGCCAGACTGAAACGCCCCTTCTCACGATCGAAATGGAAGAGGCAGCGGTCGGTGATCAGGGCATAAGGCCCGCCCGGCCGGTAGACATTCGGCTCGGATGTTCCGGGCGCGCTGATGAAGTCGACTTTCTCCACAAGGGTCCGCGGCGTGTGCTCCAGACGGAAGAGGATCACGCGCGGCACGGTGAAATACATGTAGGACGAGCCGAAGGAGCCCGGAAACCGGACCTTTGGCTTGTCCGGATCGCCGACCGAGACAAGATTGATGTTCGCCTGCCCGTCGATCTGCGCGCCGCCCAGGAAGAACGCATCAATGCGGCCTTGCCCGGCGCAATCGAACAGCTCCTTGCCGCCGTCCGTGAAGAAGTTGTTATCCTCGCTGCCAAGCACGGAAACCCGGGTCCTGTCCGGATGCCGCGCCCGCGCCAGCATGGCTGCCGCTCCGGGCACTGGGGAGGATGCGCCGACCGCAATATGGTTCAGCCCGTCCAGCATATCGGCGATGGAGGCGATCAGGATTTCCTCGGCGCGCACGCCATCATTCAATGTTGTCACCGTATCACTCCGCCGCCACGGCCTTGGTGCCGGCCATATAGGCGGCAAAACCTTCTTCGGTGCGCGCCATATCGACATACCGCGCCAGCTCATCCTGATCCGCGTCATAACCGCCCGGAATGCCGAGCGGCCAGGCGCCCTGCTCCGCTTCCGCAATGGCACCGATATAGAGCCCCGGGATCGTCCCCGCAGCCCGCACCGGATCATCCAGCAGGTTCCCGTCGACGATCTTCTCCGCCGTCACCAGGCTGGATTTCGCGGCATGCGCCATCAGCATCAGCTCGCGCCGGACACCGACCCAGACATTGCCGAACCGGTCCGCCAGCGGGGCATGAAACACGGCGAAATCGGGCTGGATCGCCTTCACCATCAGGATCGGGTCGTTCTCGGCGAACGGGTTCTGGCCGATCACCCAGTCATCCCGGCGCTTCTCGACGTCGGAGCCGATAACACCGCGCAGCGGCATGAAGGGCACGCCCTTCTCTGATGCCTGCAGACCGGCATGGATCGCGGGGCAGGTCGCATCCAGCATGCGTATGCCCGCAGCCTTGATCGAGGCGCTGAAGCGGGGCGCCAGGCCGAACTCACCAAGCGTGACTGCCGCCGTCTCCACGGTGCTGACGCACCCGGCACCGATCAGCTGATCCGCCTGGAAACCGAGAGCGGGAACACCGACCAGATGAAGATCTCGGACATTGCGAGCGATGATCGCGCGCACCAGCGCCATGGCGCAGTAAGAGTAATCCGGCGGCAAAGCGATTTTCGCGCCGTCACTCAGCCGTGCAGCCAACCCTTCAAGGTCTAGCCGGATGGCATCCATAATCATTCCTCCCAGAATGTTTCCCGCATCCTACGCGAACAGTGGCCGGAATAAAGCGGCAACCCGTCATGACATCGTTTCCCATGCAGGCGGGTGTAAATCCATCGACGGCCACCCGCCGGACGCATATTCTCCCCGCAAAAGAAGTGACTAAAAGAACAAGGGAGTAACGGGGTGAGCGAAGTTTACGACTATATCGTGGTCGGCGCGGGCTCGGCAGGCTGCGTGGTTGCGAACCGGCTGTCGGCGGACCCAAAGAACCGGGTGCTATTGCTGGAAGCCGGCGGCAAGGATCGCAATCCCTGGATTCACGTCCCCGTCGGATATTACCGGACAATGTATCATCCCGATATTTCATGGGGGTACGAGACGGAACCGGATGCCGGCGTGAATGACCGGGTGATGGTCTGGCCGCGCGGCCGGGTTCTCGGCGGCTCCAGCTCGATCAACGGCCTGCTCTATGTGCGTGGTCAGCATCAGGATTACGACCACTGGCGCCAGCTCGGCAACGAAGGCTGGGGCTGGGACGACGTGCTCCCCTTCTTCAAAAAATCCGAAAGCTATGAGCGCGGCGGGAATGATTTCCGTGGCGGAGACGGTCCGCTCTCGGTCTCCGACATCGCTGACAGACGGCCGGTTTGCGAGGCTTTCCTCGATGCCTGCGAGGAAGTCGGCATACCGCGTAACGAGGATTATAACGGCGCGGTGCAGGACGGCGCGGGCTATTATCAGACCACCAGCCGGAACGGCCGCCGGTGCAGCGCTGCCGTCGCTTACCTGAACCCGGTCAAAAACCGGAAGAACCTGCATATCGAGACCCGTGCCCTCGCCTCGAATCTGGAAATGACGGACGGGCGCGCGAGCGGCATTACCTATCTGCGCGACGGTATCGAATATAAAGTGGAAGCATCACGCGAGATCGTGCTCTGCGGCGGGGCCATCAATTCCCCGCAACTCCTCCAGCTTTCGGGCATCGGCCCGGCAGAGCATCTGCGCAGCGTTGGCATCCCGGTCCAGCATGATCTTCCCGGTGTCGGGGACGACTTGCAGGACCATTTTCAGGTCCGCGCGATCTATGAGCTGGAGGGCCTCGAATCCCTCAACACCGATGTCGGTAATCCGCTGAAACGGATCGCCATGGGCCTGCAGTATGCCCTTACCCGGAAAGGCCCGCTGACCATCAGCGCCGGTCAGGTCTATGTCTTCACCAAGACGCGGGCAGAGCTGGAAACGCCGGATATCCAATTCCATTTCATCCCGTTCAGCGCGGACAAACCGGGCCAGCTCCTGCATCCCTTCCCCGGTGTGACTTCCTCAATCTGCCAGCTGCGCCCGGAAAGCCGTGGCAGCATCATGGTGAAATCCGGCGACCCGCGCGATTACCCGAGCATCAAGCCGAACTATCTTTCGACCGAGGGCGACCGTCGCACCATCATCGACGGCATGAAACTGAACCGGAAAATCTCCCAGTCCCCGGCCTTCAGCAAGCACCTGAAAGCTGAGTATGAACCGGGCCTCGACCGGGCGGACGATGAAGGCCTTCTGGCCTATGCCCGCGAGAAAGGCGGCACCATCTTCCACCCGACCAGCACCTGCCGCATGGGCGCCGATCCGA
>NZ_CAXBDC010000115.1:0-12690 GCF_963974195.1 uncultured Nisaea sp. | reverse complement strand
AGCCAACGTGCCCTATGAAGACGTGCTGGAACTGGAAGAGATCAACCGCGATTTCTCCCAAACCGACGTCGCCTTCGTGATCGGCGCGAACGATGTCACCAACCCGGCAGCGAAGAGCGATCCGGCCAGCCCGATCTACGGCATGCCAATCCTCGACGTGGAGAACGCCAAGACGGTGCTGTTCGTCAAACGCGGTATGTCGTCCGGTTATGCCGGTGTCGAGAACGAGCTGTTCTTCCGGGACAACACGATGATGCTGTTCTCCGACGCGAAGAAGATGTGCGAGGAAATCGTCCAGGCGCTCGACTGAGCTCGGGACGGAAAAACCTATTGAAAAGGAGCGCTTCGGCGCTCCTTTTTTGATGCTCCATTCGGAGCCCGCTGGCAAAAATTGTCGCCATTTGCTATTCGTTCGGGGTTGGCTTGGGGGACGGAATGAAATCGAAAGCGCTTTTTGCCGGTCTCTGCTGGCTGCTCTGCGGATGCGTGACAACACCCGACAAACCCGAGCCGCCTCTGCACCTGTCATCTGGCATGGGCGCATTTGCGATGGATCTGACCATCGATTCAGAGGCCATCAAGAACCGTTATATATACACCGTTGCGCAGTATGATCCGTCGACGCGCAGCGTCTTGATGCAGAACGGCGACTTACAGTCCGCAGCGCATTTCAGTCACAATTTTCATATCCGTGAGGGTGGTGACGAGCTTTGGGTGGCACAACTGCCGCCGGGCCATTACGCGATCACGGAAATTGAAGCAAAGCTCTCAGCCGGTGCCGGCGGCAGTGAGGTTGCCTATGCCGGCAACCCGCTCGGCCTTCTCGTCGGTGGCCTTGCTTTTCTTGCCATCGCAGAAGGTTCAACCGACATTCTATCCTTCCGGGACGAGTATGGCAGACTGCTCCCCGATGCGCCGGTCTTCCGGGTAGAAGCGGGAAAAGTGAGTTATGCGGGGCATCTGACAGTGGACGTCGATCCGCGAAAATCCACGTATCCCGAATATGACAATGAAGGTCAATGGGACGGCAGAAGCACAATCACGAAGATCGAAAACCGCTATATGGCGGACTACCGCTATGATACCGCCGATCTGGCGAAACATCAGAACCGCCTGAATCTAGCCGCCTACCCGGTGCTGCAGCAGCCTTTATCCGTATTCGCCGACAGACGCTTCGTACTGGAAGATTATCCGGATGTTGATCAGCCGCCGCGCTCACTCCCCCGGGCAGCAGGGACCAGGCTTGCTATCATCCAGACACCAGCAGCCCCTCAGACCATCCCAGCTGTCCGAACGTCAGCCCCCGTCAAACCAGTTGTGCCTCCGGACGCCTCACTGCGCAGCAAAACCAGGGCCGAGCTCCAGCAACTCTTTCTCAATGGCGCAATCAGTGCCGCGCAATATGAAGCTGTCCGTAAAGCCGCGAATTAATGATCCGGCCTCAAGAGCGGGCCTTATTTCTTCAATGCCCCTGTTGGCACCATCTTTCGCCAGAGCGCTGCAATCCACCGCCCGAGCCGTTGCCAGCGTCTGACTTCACCGCCGAGTAACATCTTGCCTCCCGGGGCCAGCTGGACTGGCCTCCTGTTTATTGTGCCGCCACAGCCCTTGCCGCTGCCGCGATAGCTTCTTCCGTCTGCGCCAGATCCGTTTCGGTCAGGGCAAGCGAGATATAGAACTTGCCGGGTGACTTCAGAATGCCATGCTTTCGCAGCACCGCATTGAAGATATCGGCCTGCTTCGGATCGCCTTCCGTACCGTCGCGGTAATTCTTCACCGGTTTGCCGGTGAACACCACATCGAACATCACCGGCTCGCCCACCACCTGATGCGCCACCCCGGCAGCGCCAAGCTCACGGCTGAGCGCCGTCATGATTCGCGTGCCATTGGCATAGATTTTCTCATAGGCCCCCGGACGCTTCAGGATCTCCAGCGTTTTCAGTCCGGCAACGCTGGCCACGGGGTTGCCGCTGAGCGTGCCGATCTGGAAAGTGAACCCGTCGACGCCGACCTTCGCCTTGTCGAAATGCGCCATGATCTCGGCCGATCCGGCGATGGCCGCCAGCGGGAAGCCGCCGCCGATCACCTTGCCCATCGTGCAGAGATCCGGCGTGACACCGTACTTTTCCTGGCCGCCGCCATAGGCGAGCCGGAAGCCCGTCACCACCTCATCGAAGATCAGCACGATGCCGCGCTTGGCGGTTTCCTCGCGGAGCATCTCGTGGAAACCCGGCTCCGGCGGGATCAGGCGCTGTAGCGGCTCGACGATCACCGCCGCGATCTCATGCCCGCGCTCTTCCAGAATACCCCGGACAAAGTCGACATCATTGAAGGGCGCCACCAGCATGCCGTCGCGCACCGCTTCCGGGATCCCGGCGGAATCCGGCACGGCGAGCGGGAAGTTCACCCGCTTTTCCGGTGCCAGCGACATCAGCGCATCCCCGGACATGCCGTGATAGCCGCCCTCGAATTTCAGGATCTTCTCCCGGCCCGTATGGGCGCGGGCAAGGCGCATGGCATACATATCCGCCTCGCTGCCGGTGGAGACAAACCGCACCTGATCGGCGCAGGCCACAGCCCCGGCAATCTCCTCCGCCAGCTGGATGCCGTGTGCGTTATTGGCAAAATAGGTGAAGCCGTGGGCGACCTGCTCCTGCACCACGTCCAGCACTTCGGGATGAGCGTGGCCCACCAGCATCGGGCCGGAGCCGATCAGGTAATCGACATATTCCGTGCCATCCGCGTCCCAGACATGCGCCGCCTCGCCCCGGGAGATCACCACGCTCGGGTCGAAATTCCCGAAGCCGCCCGCCGGGAGCACTTTCGCCGCACGGTCTTGCCAATCCTTCAGGGGAATAGTGTCAGTCATGTCCGGAGCCTCTCTTGCGCATGGTGTCTGAGACTATCTTAGGCATGGGCTCCGCAAGAGCGACAATGCCGCCTTGATCACGTCTCTGATGCCGGTGCGGCGATCAATGCCCTGAGCTTGCGGGCCACGAAAACATAGATAACGGAGAGACCCGTGCACCAGAGCATCATCACGATGCCCTGCTGTTCCAGCGGAATACCGTCATCGATCCGCAAGCCCGTGATCGCCGGTCCGATGGCGGTCGAGAAGACCATTGCCGAGACCGCGAGCGCCCGGATCGCGCCGAGATTGCGGGTGCCGTAAATCTCCGCCCAGACCGCCCCGTTGAGAGCGCTGGAAAAACCGGAGCCAAAGCCGACACAGCCGAGCACCACACCCCAGATCCAGACCGCGTCGCTGGTTTGCAGCAAAACGATCCCGAGCCCGATCGGCAGCAGAAACAGCGGCAACAGGGCAAGCGCGCCGAAACCGTCTATGATCCGGCCCGCGATGAAGACGGCGGCAATGGCACACAGGGCATAGGCCGGGTAGCCCGCCGCCATCTCAACCAGGCTCCAGCCCTTCTCGGCGGAAACATGCGACTGGTGGAAGAACACCACGGTGCCGATGAAAGCCGGCGTCAGGATGCCCGGGAAGAGTGCCCAGTAAGACCAGTGCCGCAGCGCTTCCGGCCGGGTCCAGTGCCGGCCGAGCGCGCCCGTCGTCAACCCGCCCGTCTCGCCCCCCTGAGGCTCCCGGTCACGGGCAAAGAGGAACCAGAGCGCGCCGCCAAAAACGATCAGGATCACCGCGGCAGCCATCAGCCAGGTACCGCGCCAGCCGACAAGGGCAATGGCCAGCACCGCAATGGCCGGCAGGACTGCCTCACCCAACCCGTACCCGAGAGAGGTGATGGCAAGCGCCCGTCCGCGCCGTGCCTGGAACCAGCGCGCCGTCGCCGTCATGCCGACATGGCTGATCATGCCCTGCCCGAAGAAGCGCAACCCGAGCACCGCCAGAAACAGCGCCCACATCGCCCCGTGCGACGCCATCAGAACGCAGACAGCAGCAAAACCGCAGATAACGATCATCGCCAGTTTCCTGAGCGGCATCGTGTCGGCGAACTGCCCGCCCTTGATCAGCAAAACGGCCGAGGTCAGCGTCGCCCCGGCATAGAGCGAGCCCCAGGTTCCGTCTGTCAGACCGTGCAGGTCCTTGAACTGGTTCGCGAAGAGCGAAATGAAGAATGTCTGCCCGAAGGAAGACCCGAGCGTGCACAGCAGCCCGGCGGCCAGCCAGCGGGCATTCGAGATGTAAAAGTTGTTCTGGGAACGATCCGGGTCCATTCATCTGCTTGGCGTGGAAGAGCATGCACTGTCAAGAAGATGAATGGTTGAGTGCCGAACGATCAAAAACATATGGCGCCGAATTGCCGCTTGATGCAGGTGCAGGCATCCGATCAAACTGCGGGCAGTCGTCTCAGGCTCGCCATGCTCCTGATGCATCGCTCCGGCACACACATTCCGCTGACGTAAAGGCTCTTCCATGTCCGTTGAGAAAATAGATACGCTCGTTGTCGGCGCCGGTCAGGCCGGGATCGCCATGAGCGAGCATCTCGGCAAGGCCGGCGTGCCTCACCTTGTGCTGGAACGGGACCGGATCGCCGAGCGCTGGAGGTCCTTCCGCTGGGATTCCCTGGTCGCCAACGGCCCCGCCTGGCATGACCGGTTCCCCGGCATGGAATTCAAGGACGACAGCCCCGACGCCTTCGTCGAGAAAGAGAAAGTCGCCGACTATTTTGTCGATTACGCGAAGATGATCGATGCGCCGGTCCGCTGCGGAGTCGAGGTGACGTCCGTGACACGCAACGAAGGCCGGGCGGGTTTCCATGTCGAGACATCGGACGGCGTCATCGAAGCCAACAGCGTGGTTGCCGCCACCGGCCCGTTCCAGACCGCGACGATCCCGCCTGTGGTCCCGGACAGCCTGGGGATCACCCAGATCCATTCCAGCGCCTATCGCAATCCGGGACAGCTCCCGGACGGCGGCGTTCTGGTGATCGGCGCGGGCTCGTCCGGCGTGCAGATCGCCGACGAGCTGAACCGAGCGGGCCGCAACGTCACGCTCGCGGTCGGCCCGCATGACCGCCCGCCCCGCGCCTATCGCGGACGGGACAATTGCTGGTGGCTGGGTGTCCTTGGCAAATGGGAGGCCGCAACGCCGCCCGCCGGGGCCGAGCATGTGACGATTGCCGTGAGTGGTGCGCGCGGTGGAGAGACCATTGATTTCCGCAAGCTCGCGGAGCAGGGCCTCACCCTCGTCGGCCGCGCAGAAGGCTGCAAAGACGGCGTCATGAGCTTCGCCAATGACCTTCGCCGCAATATCGAGAATGGCGACAAAAATTACCTTTCCGTCCTGCAGGAAGCGGACGCCTATCTCGTCCGAACCGGGCTTGCGTTGCCGGAAGAGCCCGAGGCGCATGTCATCGGTCCCGATCCGGACTGCGTGACCAACCCGATCCGTGAGCTGGATTTGAAAGCAGCCGGAATCTCCACGATCATCTGGGCTATCGGCTTCGGGCATGACTATAGCTGGCTGAAGGTCGACACGTTCGACGAGACCGGCAAGCCCCTGCACCAGCGCGGCGTCTCGCGCGAGCCGGGGATCTATTTCCTCGGCCTGCCCTGGCAGTCGCGGCGCGGATCGAGTTTCATCTGGGGCGTATGGCACGATGCCAGGTATGTCGCGGACCAGATTGCCATCCAGCGTTCCTATCTGGATGTCGATGCCGCCGCCCGTGCGCGTGGCGCGGCAAAGCTCTAAACCGACAACACTTGGCGGTCCAATGGTCCGCCTTACCTTTCTTCAAGGAGGCCAGCATGGCGCATGAACGGCTGCGGAAATTCAACACGAAGGATACCTATCCGGAGCAGAAGCTGGACAACGATCTGGCCCAGGCGGTGATCACACGCGGCGGCCGCACGGTCTGGCTGCGCGGCCAGTGTCCGCAGGATCTGGACACGGCGAAAAACATCGAGAGCCACGACCCTGTCGAGCAGACCCACAAGGTGATGCAGAACATCCGCCAGCTTCTCGAAGAAGCCGGGGGCGACATGCATCATCTTGTAAAACTTGTCGTCTATATAACGGATGTCCGGTACCGGGAGGCCGTCTACCGGACCATGGGCGAGTATATCAAAGGCGTTCATCCGGTCTGTACCGGCCTTGTCGTCCAGGCGCTCGCCCGGCCGGACTGGCTGGTCGAGATCGATGGCACCGCCGTCATTCCGGATGAATGATCCGGACGCGTAATCAGGAGTTCCGCATGACTTTCTCCCTTGTTGCCCGCTGCGCCGAAACCGGCATGCTCGGCATTGCCATCTCCTCTTCCTCACCCGCCGTGGCGGCGCGCTGCGCCTATACCCGCGCCGGCGTCGGCGCCGTGGCCAGCCAGAACATCACCGACCCGCGCCTCGGCCCGCTGGTGCTGGACCGGATGGAGATCGGCCTGTCCGCCACGGATGCTATCGAAGCCATGCGCAAGGAGTGTGAGTTCCTCGACTACCGCCAGGTGCTCGCCGTCGACAAGCATGGAGGCACCGCCATTCATTCCGGCGGCAATGCGCTTGGTATCTGGTCGGAAGCAAAAGCCGAAAACGTCGCCTCGGGCGGCAACCTGCTGGCCAACGCGGATGTCCCCGCGGCCATCGTCGCCGCCTTCACGGACTCCAAAGGCCATCTCGGCGACCGGCTGATCGCCGCCATGAAAGCCGGCCTCGCCGCAGGCGGCGAAGCGGGCCCGGTGCATTCCGCCGGCATGCAGATCGCGGACGAACTCGGCTGGCCCGTCGCGGACCTGCGCTGCGACTGGACGGAGGACTGCCCGATCGAGGCAGTGGCGACGGCATGGGAGATCTACAAGCCCCAGCTCGACGCCTACGTCACGCGCGCGCTCGATCCGAGAGAGGCACCGTCCTATGGCGTGCCGGGGGACGAGTGAGCTAATACCGAGTTGTGTCAGCGACAATCGAGACAATACAGATTGTTCGGACAAAACACCGTCAAGTTGGGAATCCGAATGCGCAAGATACTCCAGGCAATCGCCGCGTTAGTCTTGCTAACCTCGTGCCAAACCACCATACCAGACCGAAAGCCCATTCCTATCCAACCTCTGAACGTTGCAAAGAGTAATGGAGCGGTTTCGCTCAAACTGTGCTTTGGCAAACCATTTGTGGCGACGCTGCTCAGTACTTCCGTGCATAGGATTTCTCCAAAGCAGAACAGAATTGCCAGAAGTGCCATAGAGGGGAAGCATTTCAGATCAGTGCTGAGCCTGGAGGACATGACGTTCGCTGAACGGGGGCGCGCCTGCAAGATGTGGCAATTCCAGACCCGACCCGGAATTTACGCGATCACGGAAGTTGGCTCGAAGATTAAGGGTGCTTCATCTGCTGACCTGTCTCTTGGCTTACGACTCATCTACAATCCCGAGAATAAGTGGAGCCACGGCTTTCGGCTCACCAGATTTGTCGACGAATTTGGTGCCGTTCAAGAAAATACCCCGATATTCGAGGTCAGAGATGGCGAGATAACGAGGCTCGGAACCCTCACATTCGACACACATGAAGGGTTCCGGCACGTTCCCATTAAAGACAGTGCGGGAAACTGGGATGGGGTAACGACCAATATGGTAGCGGACAACACGGAGTTCCTGAAATATGAGGAGCCGAGCCCGACAGAACCCGACAATGGCGCTCCGATTGCCGGGCACGTTTCCAGAGTCAGCCTTCAGCCGCTGGTGTCTCTCACGGGACGGGAAACCCTCATCATACAGCCGGACTGACATCGGCTCACGGCATCATGGATTTCAGATCTAAGGTTCCGACATATAATTTGGCGACAACCAGGCTCCACAATTTGCGCGCGATGCTTTAGAAACGGCTGCGGCCGACTTCCGCCCACATCGGCTAAGTTGGGGAATTTGATGCGTCGATATATGACGGCTATTGCGACGGCATGGGAGATCTACAAATCCCAGCTCGACGCCTATGTCACCCGCGCACTCGACCCACGCGAGGCGCCGTCCTATGGCGTGCCCGGGGACGAATAACCCAATAACTGGTTGTGTCAGCGCATCCTGAAACGCTACAGGTTGTGCCGACACGACATTAGAGATTTGGGAAATCGGATGCGCGCCTTCTCGATGGCTCTCGCCTTCGCGCTTTTCTTGACCGGCTGCCAGACGACTAAACCGCTTGGGCCGCAGCCATTACAGAACGGCTATGGCGGAGGGCTGCTTCAGCTTTGTTTCAGCCATTTTTCCGCCAACCGGTACATTACCATTACCCTGCAAAAGATCGCAGCCAACGCCAGCATGCTTGATTACGGACCCGCTGCTTTCAGACTGGAAAAAACACTGCGCCTCCATGAAACACGGGACGTCAGTGGTGGCGCATTCTTCCCCAAAGACAGGCGCCATTGCGCATTCTGGCAGATCCAAGCGCCCGCAGGTGAGTATGCCATCGTCAAAGTGGGCGAAAGGCTTTCGACTGCCGGCAGTTCCGGAGGTTCCCTGTTAGGTGCAGCATTAGGTGCAGTAATCACCGCTGCGATTATCGCCAGCGCTAAGAATGATGAAGTTGTCTTTGTCAGGGCTGACGGCAGCCTGAAGAACGACACACCAACATTTGCAATTCGACCGGGTGAGACAACGCATCTTGGCACAATCATGTATGATGGCGAACAGCAGCCGCGCGAACAACCCAGGCTCGACAATCACGGATATTGGGACGGCCTGAACACCGACACCGTCAAAGTAACGAGACTTATTCTTGCCTATTTCCCAGCCGGGTCCGTGCCGGACACAACCAAGGCCATCGCGGGGAAATATGAAGCCAATCTTCCACGGCAAACCATCTCCAATCTGATCGGCCGTACGATCATCATCGAAGATTTTCCAGAAGACGATCCTCTGACTCAATGAAGATCCGAGCAGGCCGACCTATCAGCATCCCGATATCGAGAAAAAAAATGCGTATCGCGTTCCTGGCCATCGCCGCCACGTTTCTGCTGACCGCCTGCCAGACGATCCAGGAACCGGTCCCGCCCCTGAACGTCGCCAAGGGACAGGGGGTGGCGTCGGTCAAACTGTGCGTCACCGGCGATGTACCCGACCGGTTCTACAGCGCAACAATCAGAGGCGTTGAAACCGTCGCCGCCGCGCCTGCAGCAAGTCAATCAGACTCTCGCAGCGAGACGATTTCCTACCGGAGATATAACTTTCTCGAGGAAGGCCGCGCGTGCCGGATGTGGCAGTTCGCGGCCCGACCGGGACTCTTTGCGGTCACAGAACTCAGGGAATCCTATACCAGCCCCTATCCCGTAATTGGTACACCGACGATGATGCTGACCGCAGCCATCGTCGCCGCCGACAAGAAAGACGATTTCGTATCCTTCACGAATGCCTCCGGGCATCTCACCAAGGACGCGCCGACATTCGAGATCCGCGAAGGACAGGTCAGCCGGCTCGGAACAATCGTTTTCAATGGCCGTTTCGTTTTCCGACAGGTCCCCGTTATTGATAGCTCAGGATACTGGGACGGTCAGACGACTGAGGCCCACCAAGAGCCTAAACTCTCCGTCGAATATCAGGCGCCAGCCGAGAACGAGCCTGACAATGGTGCACCGATCGTCGGTAATATTACCGGGATGAGCATCCAGACTTTGGTCCCTCTTCTTGGAAAAGAGATCATTCTGGAAGAACCGCCGAAGACAGTCCTGCCTCAATAGCTCATCCCTCTGCCGCGACAAACGCGACCGACTGTTTCGCCGTCCGCATCACATGCTTGCGCTTGATCCGCGACTGGAAGAACCGGTTCACCGCCGCCGCCAGAACCGGGACCCAGGGCGCGTCCGGGCGGGCGCGGATTTCCTCGCGGGTGGCGACCGGCAGCTTCACCATGTGGGCGGAGACGATATATTCCGGCTCCGCATGGTCAAAGAGACCGGGCAGCAGGTCCTCGAGGAACGCTTCGGGATCATCCACCGCATAAGGCGCCGTGTCCTGTTGCGCCTCGACATAAGCAGCATTGCGACCGGTAAAGCAGGCCATCTGCAACAGCGCGTCCGGCCACAGCTCCTCATGCCGTCCGCATTGCGCCCGCACCGCGTTGGCGAAGGTGATGCCGTGGGTGAAGTCGAGCCAGTTCACATTGTCCGGCACCGGCCGGTCGTGGCGGGTGCCCCAGTGCGTATCGAAATGCAGCATCTGCCACGCGGCAGCGCCCATCAACGCATCGAACAGGGCAGTGCGATCGCCGCTTGAGCGGTTCGCCCGGTCCAGTGCGCGCGGCACGTTGAGGCTATGGAATTCCTCCGGCGCGACCGGCGCATCGCCTGCCCCGTCCCATGCCTCGCGCGCCGGGCGGTAGGCCTTGAATTCGGGGATCAGGTCCTCCCGGCTGGCATTCACCAGCGCCCGGACCAGCGTCAGATAAAGCGGCTCGGCCAACGCGTCGCCAAGCCGTTCGACGAGCTGCCGTGTCTTGTAGCAATAGATCAGGGAATGGCCGAAATCCTGGTAATGGGCCAGCGCCGCCCGCGTTACCGGTGCGTCCAGCACCTGCCAGCCGGGACCGCGGCAGGCGCCACGCACCAGCGCCACAGCTTCCGCCTCGTCTTCCGCCTCGATGGCATCGACCAGCCGGTCCGCATCGAATGCCGTCTCACCCTCGGGAAACGGAAACCGCTCCCAGCGCAAACTGTCCCAGGCGAGATGAGCAACGATCTCGACCTGCGGGATGATCGAGGAGGCCGCGTCTCCACCGCCATAATCCTCCGCCAACTCCAGCCAGTCCGGCGCCGAGGCGATGGCGTGGGTGGTGCCCCATTCAAACCACTCATGCGTCCAGAGCACCGCTTGCCGCACGGCGTCCAGCGGATCGCCCCCGGCCGCCTTCAGCCGGGCAATCTCGCGGGCCATACGGGTGTAATTATGATCCCGGAAGCTCTCTTCCAGATTGCCGAGCGCGGTCTCGATCCGCTCCGCCGCCGGGGCATCGGCAATATCGACAAAGACGGCGCCGTCCCGGATTTCCGTGGGGTAGATGCGCAAACGGTCGCCTCCGACCTGATTGGCCCCGCTGACCAGATCGAATTTCCAGTTATGCCAGTTGCAGGTCAAACGGCAGCTGCCCGCCGCCTGATCAACAGTGCCTTCAATCAGAGGATAGCCTTCATGCGGGCAACGGTTATTGCAAGCATGCACGTGCCCATCCTCATGAAACAGGGCGATCTGCTTGCCGCCCGCCTTGAAGATCTTCCGCCCCGCCTGCTGCAGGACCGTGAGCGGCATCGCCTCGACCCATTCGGGCTCTGGTCTGTTTTCCATGGCATATCTCCCTTGGGCAGGTCTGCCCGTCAGGAGCTATCTTGCGCCGGGAAATTATTAAATCAAGATTTTTCTTTTTTAATTAAATTGCCGCGTCAATCCCGCATGAACAGGTCCCGCGAGGCGGGCCGGCCGCGCATTCGGGTCAGCAGCCAGAGGATGATCCCGAGCCCGCCGAACACCAGCCAGGCCGGGAACAGCAGGATGGTCACCATGACCGGATGCCAGAGAAAGGGATGCAAATGCCGGGCGATTGCCGGCTCGGCGAGTTGCAGGCTCTCCCGGTGCAAACCGGCCCAGAGTGTCCCCGCATCCATGATGCGCAGCGCCCCCGCCTGGTAGCTCGCGTACCCGTCGCGCGCGGCGAGCGCCAGTGCGATCAGGATCAACAGCAGCGCAATAAACCGAAAAAACCGCCTCATACATCCCCCGGCGCGCCCGAACCGGTTTCCCGGCAGGCTTGCGCGCAACCAATTGATGAGCCCCTAACAGTCTGGAAAGACTACACCAATCGCGCGCCACAACCAATCGTACCGCGCATATCCGGGGGTCAGCGCGGCAACTGTCTTTTTTTCTTCAATTTCAAGCTTCAAATCGTTGCAAAGCCCGGTCGGCTTTTGTATGGTCCGCGCCTCTTCAGGAGGGATGGCCGAGTGGTTTAAGGCGCACGCCTGGAAAGCGTGTTGGGGTGTAAGCCCCTCCGGGGTTCGAATCCCCGTCCCTCCGCCATCGCTTTCCCATATCAATTCATATTTGTAAGGAACGGGAAACCGTCCCGCTTCTGGTGTGCGATTGCCGCCCGGTAGAGGCAACCGATTGCCTCAGACCTATGCAGCCTCACCGCGAATCATGCGGCAGATCGCAAAGCCCGGCCCGTAACCGTTCCCGGTTGACCCGACTGCATGCACAGAGGCGCCAGAAGTTAGGTAAGACGCCGCTCAGGCGGTCACCGGCTGCTCAAGGGCTGCCACCAGGGCCTTCAGGGCGGCTTCGGTGAAACGCCACATATTGGCTTCCCGGTTTCCGTCACCGGTCTCCAGCGTGAAGACCCGGGTCGTCGGGCCGCAGAGCGCGATGCAGGTGTGACCGGCGGCGTCGCCGTAGCGGTTGCCCCTCGGGCCGGAGGCTCCGGTCTCCGCCAGCCCCCATGTGGTGTCCATGCGCCGCCGCATGGTCTCGGCCAGCAGGGCCGCGTAGGGCTCGGAGGAGGAGCGCATGCCCGGGTGCTGTTCAAGCTCGATATCCGTGAAGATCTCGCGGGCCTTGTGGGTGTAGATCACTCCACCGGCGACGAAATAGGCCGAGGCGCCAGGCACCGCCAGGAGGGAAGCCGAAATCAGTCCGCCTGCGGAGGACTCGGCGACGGCGATGGTCTCGCCGCGTGCCGTCAACAACCGTCCAGCGGCTTCACCAAACCCAGCCAAATCACGCATCCTGTCAGTCCTCCCGTCGC
>NZ_CAXBDC010000114.1:0-12765 GCF_963974195.1 uncultured Nisaea sp. | reverse complement strand
GAAAGGCCGAGCACCTTGACGCCGCGCTTGTCGAATTCCGGCTTCAGACCGGCCATATAGCCGAGCTCGGTGGTGCAGACCGGGGTGAAATCTTTCGGATGCGAGAACAGGATGACCCAGTTATCGCCCGCATAATCATAGAAGTTGATCTTGCCGTCCGTGGAATCCTGCGTGAAATCAGGCGCTATATCGCCAAGCCGGATGGTCATGGCCTTCTCCTCCTGGTTTGATCTTTTGAATCCGTCCGCCTCCCTCCCGGGGAATGCGCGAGCGACGGCACTATAAGCGCAAGCGGGGCCGGGCGAAACCGCCACGACCCCGCTTTTAACCTTAAACCCGATACCGGATCAGGGCAGTTCCATACCCCGGCTCAGGGCCGGACGCGCCATCATGGCGTCGAACCAGCGCTTCACGTTCGGGAACTGGGCCAGATCCACTTCCTGCCACTCATGCCGGAAGACCCAGGGCAGGGTCGCGAAGTCGGCGATGGAAACCTCGTCATTGGCGAGATAGTCCCGGCCTTCGAGGCGGCTGTTCAGCACGCCATAGAGACGCAGGCATTCCTTGCCGTACCGCTCGATGCCATAGGGCACCTTCTCCTTGGCGGCGCGCTTGAAATGGTGCACCTGACCGAAGATCGGGCCGATACCACCCATCTGGAACATCAGCCACTGGATGACCTCATAGCGTTTCGCCATATCGGTCGGCATGAACTTGCCGGTTTTCTCCGCCAGATACATCAGGATCGCGCCGGATTCGATGACCGTGTAGGGCTTTCCGTCCGGGCCGTCCGGATCGATGATCGCCGGGATCTTCGAGTTCGGGTTGATGGCGATGAATTCAGGCGTGAACTGGTCGTCCTCACCGATATTGATCGGATGCAGGTTGTACGGAATCCCGCACTCTTCCAGCATGATCGTGATCTTGCGTCCGTTCGACGTTTTCCACGTGTAGCAATCTATCGGTGCCGTCATGGCTTCCCCCTTTTGAATTCTTGAACTGTCATACAAGAAAAGACGGGTACGTTTCCGCAACCGTCTTTTCAGAACGAGACTTATTCGGCCGCCGCGAGTTTGCCCTCGTTGGCCACCGCCCAGATTTTCTCCGGCGTTGCCGGCATGTCGATATTGGTGACGCCGAGCGCATCGCAGACCGCGCTGATCGCGGCCGGCGGGGCACCGATGGCACCGGCCTCGCCGGAGCCCTTGATGCCGAGCGGGTTGGTCGTGCACCAGACATTGTGGGTCTCGAAATCGACCCACGGCACATGATCCGCGCGCGGCAGGGTGTAATCCATGTAGGAGCCGGTCACGAGCTGGCCGCTCTCGTCGTCATAGATCGTGTGCTCGTAAAGCGCCTGGCCGAGACCCTGACCGACGCCGCCATGCACCTGGCCCGCCAGAAGGTTCGGGTTGATGACCGAACCAAAATCGTCGACCACGCTGTATCTCTGGATCTCGACGATGCCGGTATCCGGGTCGATCTCCAGCTCGCAGACATGGCAGCCGTTCGGGAAGGTCGCCGCTTCCGGCGTGCGCTTGTGAACAGTGTCGAGACCAGCTTCTTCCTCGCTCTTCGCCTCGCGATGAACATCGAAGATCGACATGGTCTTGTCCGTCCCGGCGACGGTGAAGGTGCCGTCGGCAAACTCGATATCCTCGATCGCGGATTCCATCACCCGGGCCGCGACCTTCTTGCCCTTCTCGACAATCTCCCGGCCGCCCAGCAGCACGGCGACACCGCCCACCGGCAGAGCGCGGGAGCCACCGGTCATGCCCGGAGGCGTGCGGTCCGTGTCGCCCTGGATGATCCGGATATCCTCGCCCTCGACCCCGAGCACGTCGCCCAGCACCTGGGCATAGGCAGTCTCGTGCCCCTGCCCGTTCGACTGGTTGCCGATATAGATCTCGATCTTGTTGTCCTCGGTGAAGCGGATATCCGCCGTCTCCGGATTGCCGCCGCCACATTTCTCGACGTAATAGCCAAGACCAATGCCGCGCAGCTTGCCCGCCTTCACGGACTCCGCCTTGCGGGCGGCGAAACCGTTCCAGTCCGCCTTCGCCATGCATTTCTCCATGACGGTCTGAAACTCGCCGGTGTCATAGACATTGCCGAGCGTCGTGCTGTAGGGCATCTGCTCCGGCGTGATGAAGTTGCGACGCCGGATCTCATCCCGGCCAAGGCCGGTTTCCGCCGCGCAATTGTCGATCACCCGCTCGATCAGATAGGCCGCTTCCGGCCGGCCCGCGCCGCGATAAGCGTCCACCGGCGTGGTGTTGGTCAGGACGCCCTTCACATTCACATAGATCACCGGAATGTCGTACACGCCGGAGAGCATATGCGTGCCCGCCTCGGTCGGGATGAAGGGGCCGAAATTCGAGAGATAGCCGCCGAGATTGGCGAAGGTCTCGACCTTCATGCCGATGATCTTGCCGTTCTCGTCGAGCGCGGCATCGACATAGCTGACATTGTCCCGGCCCTGGGTGTCGCTCATGAAGGCTTCGGAGCGTTCCGGGGTGTATTTCACCGCCCTCTTGAGACGGCGTGAGGCCCAGGCGAGCAGGCACTGTTCGGGATAGAGGAAAATCTTCATGCCGAAGCCGCCACCGACATCGGTGGTGATGCAGCGCAGCTTGTCCTTGTCGATCTTCAGCACTGCCTCCGCCAGATGCGGATGGATGAAGGACGGGCCCTGGGTCGAGCTGTAGAGCGTCGTGCGGTCTGTCTCCGCGTCATAGAGGCCGATGGCGCCGCGCGGCTCCATCGAGTTCACGATGATGCGGTTATTCACGACCTTGGTGCGGACGACCTGCTTGGCCCGGGTGAAGGCGGCCTCGGCCATCTCAAGGTCGCCCTTGTGCCAATCGAAGCAGACATTGTGCGGGATGTGGTCATAGAGCTGTGCAGCCCCCGGCCTGGTCGCGCCCTCGGTATCGGTGGCGGCCTCCAGCGGCTCGTACTCGATATCGACCAGCTCCGACGCGTCCCGTGCCTGGTCCAGCGTCTCCGCGATGATCATGGCAACCGGCGTGCCGACATGGCGCACCCGGTCGCCTTCGAGAATCGGACGCGGGGTATCGGCCCGCGCGCTGCCATCCTTGTTCGGCGCCGGCGCGAGGCAAGGCAGATCGCCCAGCCCGTCTTCCTTCACGTGTTTGTTGGTCAGCACGGCGATAACACCGGGGGCCGCTTCCGCGTCCGCCGTGTCGATCCCCTTGATCCGCGCATGGGCATAGGGAGACCGCAGGATAAAGGCCCGGGCCGTGCCGTCGGGCGTAACGTCATCCGTATAAGTGCCCTGGCCGGTCAGCAACCGCTGATCCTCAACGCGTTTGATCGCCTGGCCAATGCCGAATTTTACCATGAAGTCCCTCCTGGTCGGGCCACTACGGACGCAGCGGCCGAAATCTCTTGCGCGGATGTTAGGGTTTTAGAAGTCTGGCACTCAAGCAACAAATGGGTTAGCAAACTTTACTCTTCATACACCCTTCACAGAGTTAGGGGCTCTTCGCCCGTGAACCAACCCTTGTCGCAAAAAACGGCAGAGATCCCGCCTTTCGCGATCTTCCTGCTGGCCATGCTCGCCTTGCTCTGGGGCCTCAACTGGCCGGTGATGAAACTGTCTCTCGCCGAATATCCGCCCTTTGTGTTCCGGGCCATCGCCGGAATTTCGGCCGGGCTGGGCCTGTTTGCGATGGCGAAAGCCAATGGACAGACGCTCCGCGTTCCGCGCGCCGAGTGGAAGGGGCTGCTCATAGTTTCCCTACTCAATATGTCTGTTTGGAACATTGCGGTGCTCTACGGCATTGACCTTATGGAATCCGGCCGGGCCGCAATTCTCGCATACACCATGCCGCTCTGGGCAACCTTGACCGGCGCATGGTTGGTCAAGGAGCCCTTGCGCGCCCGGTCGGTTCTAGCACTGGGCCTGGGCCTTGTCGGCATGGGCCTGCTGTTCTTCGGTGACGACCGCGCCGTGTCGGGCGATCCGCTCGGCCCGGCGCTGGTCGTCATTGCAGCGATGAGCTGGGGCGCCGGAACGGCCGCGGTGAAATATTTCCGCTTTTCCATGTCGGTCACCGTGCTGACCGGATGGCAACAGATGCTCGGCGCGCTGCCGGTCGCCCTGATTGCTGTTTTCTGGGACTACCAGCACATGCCCGACAGCGTCAGCCTGATCCCGACGCTCGGCCTCGTCTACAACATGACGATTACCGGCATCTTCTGTTACTGGGCCTATTTCAGCGTGGTGAACATGCTGCCGGTCGTTGTCTCCACCGTCGGCACGCTGATGGTTCCGGTTGTCGGCGTGATCACGGATGCCATGATCTTCGGCACCGTTCCGGGGCTGGTCGATTATGCCGCCCTCACCGCCGTGGTTTCCGCTGTCTTCCTGGTGATGACCCGCCGGGCGAAATAACCTCAGATAAGGGCGTAGTGCAGGATGCTGAGGATCGGCACCAGCACGGCCCAGACCACGAACACATAAGCGAGATTCGGGCCGATCGCGACGCGGGTCGGCGGCACATCGAACATCGATCCGGCCGTGACCACGGACAGGGAAGCGATGGAAATCATGGCGCCGAGCCCCCATCCCGCGAGCATGGCTTCATAGAGGGCCAGCGGCAGAACCCCGTGATCGAGGCTGGTCAGCGCGGCGAGAAAGATCGTCCCGGTGATGATCGGATGAATGCCGACAATGGCCGGAATGAGCTGAATACCGATCATCAGGGCCAGCAGGACAGGCGCCGGTAATCCGCCTTCAAGCAGCGGGGCGACATGGACAATAATCGCATCCGCCTCCCCGGCGACGGTGCCGACCACAATGGCAACGGCGACAAGCGCAAGATCGTCCCCGAGATCCTTCATTCCCTCCGCCGTTTTCTCCAGCACCGGCCGTAACGCGTCCGGTCTGCGGAAAAACTGCAACATGCAGAGCAACGGCATCACCACCAGGATGGAGCCAAGTGTCGAAAGCGGCGTGAAGGTCCCGACCAGAATGACCGCTCCGGCGGCGATCCCCAGCCTCGACGCGATCGGCCGGAGGCAGGCAAGCGCGGCACCGACGGCCCGGAAGCTGAACGGCCGGGCAAACATGGCAAGCCCGATAGCGATGGCGATGCAGACGCAGATGAAGCCGAACGGAATGATCTCCCAGAGCTCGACCATCGGCAGATAGGTGCCGGCTACGGCAAATCCGACAAAGAAGGGCGACCAGAGCACCGCGATGCTCATGCCCCGCATCGACGCGCAGGCAGCCGAACGGCGGCGTTCGTCGCTTGCATCGGCGGGCACCACGGCGGAAACCAGAGCGAAAGAGCCCGTATTCAGAACCGAGCCGAACACCGTCGCGCCAATGGTGATACCGACATCCGCCGCGCTGTCGGGAAGTGCCGCCAGTCTGTCCTGGCTCTTCCGCACGGACGGCATCAGCCGGGCGACTTCCCGTGTCATCTTCAGTGTCGGCAGCAGCCCGGCGAAAATCAGCGTGCGCTCAAGGCCCCGCCAGACATCCGCCGGAGCGGCAATGGTGAAGATCAATACAAGCGTCACGACCGTGCCAATGGCGACGAGAACCTTCGTCTCCAGCCGCGCCTGCGGCAACGTGCCGAGCACGAAAAGCAACAGACCACCGGCAACGATATGATCGAGCATCGGAACGGAAAGGAAGAGCCCGGCAACGGAACCGGCCCATACGGACGTCAAAAGCAGGACGCGCCAGTCCAGAAAAGACTGCGGAAGAATGGGATTTCTCCAAGGCGGGGGACAGAGCAGTCAGGATAAGCCAGAGTCTGCGCCGCACCGCAACATTTGGCAATCCTTATGGAAATAACTCCGGGCCGCCCGAACGATCTTCCGCCAACGGTGGCAACGTGTTATCGGTATTAGATCGAATTTGGCACAAAATTATGTCGGGCGGACTTCAATGAGCGACACTTCAAATACCAACACCGGGGGTCAGGCGGCCGGACAGCAGCCGAACATCGTGATCGCCCCGGAATGCCAGGATATTTTCGTCGACGGTGTCATCGGCGCCATGGTGCGGGACGGTGTTGTTCGGATCAATCTGGTGAACACCCGCTTCAATATCGACGGCTCACAGGTCGAGCATGCCGTGGTTTCCCGCATGATCATGTCCCGCTCGGGCGTGCGCAACCTGCATGCCGCCCTGGAACAGCTCATGGGCCGCCTCACCCGCTCGGCCGACGGCCGCCGCGAGGACGATCCCGCCGAGGACGAGAGCTGATCCCATCAGCCTAGATAGTTGCGTGCTGCAGAACCGTCAGGTTTGAATGACGAATCATGACGGCCAGATTGTGCAGGACCAGAACCAGCACCGAGGGGTATTCCGACAGCATATTTCGGAAATCGCTCGGTGCCATTGCCGCAACGATGCAATTGTCCGTTGCCAGAACCTCGGCGGACCGGGGGCCGCCATCCAGTGCTGAAAGCTCGCCGAAATAAGCTCCGGCTCCCAACTGATCAAGCTTCAGCGCATCGCCGATAATCGTGTGGTTCTGGACGTCGGCGGAACCTTCCAGCATGAAATAGACGTCGTGGTCGGCTTCCTGGTCGGAGATAATAAGTTGCCCGGCCGCGAACCGGCGTTTACGGCAGACCGAGGCGATCGCCGCGCGCTCTTCTTCCCCGAGGTCCAGAAACAGCCCGATCCGGCCAATCTCGTCCGCACTGACGGGCCCACCGTCCATATCCAGATTATCCGCACTCATCGCCTGCCCCAATCAGCCTTATGTACAGGCTTCCATATAACATGCGCCTGCGGCCCAGAGATAACTATTCAGGGCAAGGTCAGAGATGCCCCCGGGCCCTCAGTTCCCGCACCGCGAAGGCAATGGCGCGCGCATCACCGAGCCCCGTATGGGCGTCCGGCATCGCCGTATGGCCAAGATGCTGAGGCAGGGTTGAACTCACGGTTTGGTTCTCCGGTAGCCCCAACGCTTCGGCAAGCCGGGGGCGCATATTGGCGAACAAGCCATTCGCGAAAGGCCATTTCATACCGGCCCATTCCACATTGAGAACGAGATCGCACCAGTCGTTTCCATTGGACACAACGAGACCGGCATCGCCGATAAAACCGGCAAAACGGCTCACAGCCTCATCGAGCGGCATGCCATCGCGGCCGAGATCCTCATTGGTGATCCCCGTCAGGTCGATGAAATAGTCGGAAAGGACAGGATTTTTCTCCGGCTTCACCAACACTTCGAAACTCGCCAGCTCTGCCATCGGCATGCTGGCGTCGAGCTTTACCGCCCCGATCTGGACGATCTCCATGAATTCGCCTGGACCGCTCCAGTTCCGGGCGAGAGAGCCTTCCCAGGCTGTGATCTCCAGATCGAAAACAACCACCGCTCCCCGGGAGGGGAAATCACGGAACGGGCTTGCGGCGGAACTCTCGCTGACGCGATCTGCGCGTCCCGGCATGGCCGCTCTCCCCGCACTGGTTGATTTGAAGGCTGGTAAAAATCCTCGCGCAGACGCTACAGTCTGCCCCTCACCCTGCCAAGCGAAAGACTGATGACCAAAGATCTCGTCCATATCGGCTGTGGCGCCGGCTTCGCCGGTGACCGGAAGGATGCCGGCGGTCCCGTGGTTGATACACTCGCCACCCGTGACGGCCCGAAATACCTTATTTTCGAGACACTTGCGGAACGCACACTGGCGCTCGCCCAGAAGCAGAAGCAACGCGATCCGGAGCGTGGATACTCACCGTTTCTCGAAGCCTATGTGCGACCTGTTCTGAAGCGCTGTCTCGATAACAACATTCGCATCGTCTCCAATTTCGGTGCAGCAAACCCGGCGGGCGGTGCAAGGCGCATTCTGGAAATTGCCAGGGAAATCGGGTGCCGCACCCCGCGTATCGCTGTCGTTTCCGGCGACGATCTGCTGACGGTGATGGACGAGAAAGAGATCCGCGCGCACAAGACCATCGAAGGCTTGCCCATCGGTGACGGCATTGTTGCCGCCAACACCTATATCGGTGCCCGCCCGATTGCCGAGGCACTGGCCGGCGGCGCCGATATCGTAGTGGTCGGGCGAACCACGGACCCGGCTCTGGTGCTCGGCCCGCTGATCCATGAATTCGGCTGGACGGAAGAGGACTGGGATGCGCTCGCGGCGGGAACGCTGGCCGGGCATCTGCTGGAATGCGGCGCCCAGGTCACCGGCGCCTATTTCGCCGACCCCGGCTTCAAGGACGTGCCCGACCTTGCTCATGTCGGCTTTCCCATCGCCACCATCTCCCGCGAGGGCGCGATCCGGATCGGCAAGGCAGACAATACCGGCGGCTGCGTGACGCCGGCGACCGTCAAGGAACAGATCCTCTATGAGATGCACGATCCCTCCGCCTATCTGACGGCGGACGTGGTGCTCGACATCACCGGCGTGTCCGTCCAGCAAGCGACCGAAAACGTTGTTGCTGTCTCCGGCGCGCGCGGTAAGGCCCGGCCGGATACGCTGAAAACCACGATCAGCTTCGATGGCGGCTGGCTTGGCGAGGCCGAGATCAGTTACGCGGGGCCTAATGCCCTTGCCCGTGCCGAACTCGCAAAGGAGGTCCTGAGCGAACGGGCCCGCGAGCGCGGCAGCAACGCCGAGTACCGGTTCGACATCATTGGCACCTCCAGCACGTTCGATGGCGGCACGGCGCCTTATCCCGGCGCGGGACGGCATGCTCCGAACGGCGATTATCGCGTCCGGGCCGCTGTCTCCTGCCATTCCCGGGAGGTTGCCGAGGATCTCGCCGACGAGGTGTTGAGCCTCTATTGCTCCGGCCCGGCCGGCGGCGGCGGCTTCCGGCGCAACATCACGGCACAGATCCACACGGCCTCGATCCTGGTCGACAGAAACAAACTGTCTCCCAGCGTTCAGTATCTCGGAGCAGAAGCATGAGTGTGGTTCTCGACACGGTCCGCCTGCGCCTGCACGACATCGCGCACGGCCGCAGCGGCGACAAGGGAAACCGCTCCAACATCAGCGTCATTCCCTATGCGGACACCGCCTATGACCTGCTGCTGGAACAGGTTACCGAAGAGCGGGTTCTGAAGCTGTTTGGCCATAAGGGCGCAAGCGCAGTCATACGCTACGAGCTGCCCAACCTCCCGGCGCTGAATTTCGTCATCGACGATGCGCTGGAAGGCGGTGTCAACAGCACGCTCAATCTGGACCTGCACGGCAAGACATTGTCGTTCATGCTGCTGGATCTTCCGGTTGAAGTCCCTCTCGAACGGGTTGAGGAATTCACCAAGGGCCGGATGCAGAATCAGTAAGAAGTGCTGCGCTTGGCCCTGGCTTCTGCTTCAAGGGCCTCTCTCTGTGCTTCGAAGATGGCTTCACGCATCTTCGCCGGCAGCGCCTTCAATCGCTCGGCGGCATCTGCCGACGAAAGCCTTGAGACATCCTCTTCCGGCATGGATTTGGCGTCGATTTCGAGCTGTGCCTGAAATTTCTTCAGCACCACATCAACGGCGGCCAGGGCCTTCCGGCACATTTCAATCTCGTGCTGGATCTTTTCATAGCGCTCTTCGACATTAAGCCGCTTTAGCTTCAGATAATCCCCTTGATCCGGGATTATTTTTTCGAGAGCCGGAAGCAGGCTCTTTTCAAAGGTATTCTCAGCCAGGCGGCGATTCTCGCTCTTGATGCCCAGCAAATCGAAACCGAGCGGTTTTGAGAGACGCCAGACACCGAGGCGGATGACATCGATCACATACTGGCTGTCATATTTTGCGCAAAGCTGGTCCAGCGACTCGCGCGCCTTTCCGGGATTCGCATAGCAATTGAAGAATCCCGAGGCGAGAGCATCAAGCTTCGTTTCATGCTTGGTGACGAACCGTTTTTCCGCCTCCAGGAAGCTCTCGGATTTTTGCTCTTCCTTCAGGGTCTTGCCCACCTTCGACTGCAGGTGCCGCGCATCCTCCACAAGCTCCACCAGATTACGGAAGCGCTTTACCGCATCCGGCTCGGACATAACCTGATCGAAATCCGCCCGCAGGGCTTCAAGTGCCCCTGAATTATTGCCGGAATCATCCATTTGATAAGTCGCCAATATTCTCTGTGTTCACAGCCAAGCCTATTATAGAGGGGTTAAGAAATACTGGATCGCGTGTATATTTGCGTGCGAGGTAATTACAGTCCAGCCACGAATTAACGAGATCAAAAGCATGTTGCGACGCGAAGATGACCGGTTGCTCACCGGCCACGGCTGTTATGTGGACGATTTGTTCCCGGAGGGTGCCGCGCATGCAGTCGTGGTGCGCTCGGCCATGGCACATGCCCGGCTTCTCTCCGTTGCGGTGGACGACGCAAAGGCAGTACCCGGCGTTTTGAGCGTTCTGACCGGCGATGATCTGATCCGTGAAGGCGTCGGGCCGATGCGGTCCCGCATGCCGATGATTGGGCATGACGGCAAGCCGATGATCGAGCCGGAACGGCCGGCGCTGGCGCAAGGTGTTGCAAAATACGCGGGTCAGCCGGTTGCCTTCATCGTCGCAGAAACAGTATCCGCCGCCCTCGAAGCGGCCGAACTGGTCGATATCGATTATGAGGATCTGGAGCCGGTCACCGATCTCGCCCATGCCGTCTCCGATGGCGCGCCCCAGCTCTGGGACGAGGCACCGCGCAATGTCAGCCTGGACTGGCGGATCGGCAATGGCAGCGATGTCGATGCAGCGATTGCTGCGGCCGACCATGTGGTGGAGCTGACCGTCAACCATCCCCGTGCCGTGGTCGCACCAGTAGAGCCGCGCGGCTGCGTTGGCGCATTCGACAGTGAAACCGGGAAATACACACTCCACACGCCGAGTCAGGGCGTCGTCATGCTGCGCGCAGCCATGTCCGAGGCGCTTGGCGTCGACGAGACGGACATGCGGGTCATCACCAACGATGTCGGCGGCAGCTTCGCCGTGAAGATCTGGCCCTACCCGGAACAGATCCTTTGCCTGCTCGCCGCCCGTCTGACCGGACGTCCGGTGAAATGGATCGCGGACCGCACCGAAAGCTTCGTAGCCGATGCGCCGGGCCGTGGCCGCCTCGACCGGGCGACTCTTGCGCTGACCAAAGACGGTATGATTACCGCCTTCCGGATCGATGCGCTGGCCGATATGGGCGCGTTCCTCAATGCCGTGAACCCGTCCATCGTCACCAAAGGGGCCGTCCGGGTCTTCACCAGTTGCTACAAGATCACCGCCGCCGAGTACCGGGTGCAGGCCGTGTTCACCAATGCCACACCAACGGACGCCTATCGCGGCGCCGGAAAGCCCGAGAGCGCGGGCACGCTGGAACGGCTGATCGACTATGCCTGCGACAAGCTTGGCTTCGACCGGGCCGAAATTCGCGCCAAAAACCTGATGCAGCCGTCAGACCTGCCGTTTCATACCCCGATGGGCGAGGATTATGACGGCGGTGACTATCCGGAAATCTTCAAGAAAGCCCTCGCCAAGGCAGACTATCAGAACTACGCGGAGCGCCGCACAGCGAGCGAGGCTGCCGGCAAGAAGCGCGGCATCGGCTTCGGCATCCACGTGCACGCAACCGGCGGCTCCACCGCCGAGCGCAGCAAGGTGGAGCTGACCGACGATGGCAAGGTTCGGGTCCGCACCGGCACCCAGGATTCCGGCCAAGGCCACCAGACCACGCTGGCGCAGGTCGCCGCCGAAACTCTCGGCATCGATCCGTCGCAGGTGATCGTCGAGCAGGGTGACAGTGCGGAGCTTCAGGTCGGCGGCGGCACCGGCGGGTCCTGCCTGATGCCGATCGCGGCCAACACCGTACATCGCGCGGCCATCGAGATGGTCGAGAACGGCAAGAAACTGGCCGGGCACATCATGGAAACCGCGGCTCAGGACATCGAATATGACGCCGGGTCCTTCAAGGTGGCCGGCACAGACAAGGCAATCTCCTTCCCCGAGCTGATGGCCCGCATGGGCGATATTCCGCCGGAGACGCTGGAGCCGGGCCTGCGCGGCGGCTGCGTCGGCGAAATGGATTTCGAAGGCAAGCACACCACCTTCCCGAACGGCGCCTATGTGGTCGAGGTCGAGGTCGATCCGGAAACCGGCCGTGTCGCCGTCGACCGTTTCGTCGGTGTCGATGATCTCGGGCGGATCGTGAACGAGCCCCTGGCCTTCGGACAGGTGACCGGCGGTATCGCCCAGGCCATCGGCGAAGTCTTGATGGAAGGCAGTGTCTATGATCCGGACTCGGGACAGCTACTGACCGGCTCTCTCATGGATTACGCCTTCCCGCGCGCCGACGACGTACCGTTCATCGATCATGCCTGGGCGGCCACACCGTCTCCGAACAGCCTGCTCGGTGTGAAAGGTGTGGGCGAGGTGCCGTCCATCGGCGGGCCGGGTCCGATCATGAACGCTGTGATCGATGCGATTGCGGGATACGGCGTCAAACACATCGATATTCCGATGACACCACAGAAAGTCTGGACGGCGATCCACACCGGAGGCTGATCCGCAACAAGCTGTCGGATGCTGGCACAAGACCGGCACCGGCGAAGGGAGAAAACATGACGGCATCCAGTTCCATGACCGGCGGCACGGCACTCGTCCGCGCCCTGACGGAAAACGGCATCGATACGGTGTTCGGCCTTCCGGGCATCCAGCTCGACGGATTGTTCAACGCCTTCTACGACGCCCGGAACAGCTTGCGCGTGATCAATGCCCGGCATGAGCAGGGCACCGCCTACATGGCCTTCGGCTATGCCCAGTCGACCGGCAAGGTCGGCGCCTATGC
>NZ_CAXBDC010000113.1:0-12851 GCF_963974195.1 uncultured Nisaea sp. | reverse complement strand
CGATCTCGGAGCCGGTGGCGAGGATCGTCACCTTGCGATCACCGGAAGCGTCGGACAGGACGTAGCCGCCCTTGGCCGATAGGTTCTCCGAGGTGTCGCCGCTGCGCACCGTCGGCAGACCCTGACGGGTCAGCGCGAGAATGGACGGGCGATGCTCGTCCTGCAGCGCTGCGAGCCAGCATTCGGCGGTCTCGATCGCATCCGCCGGGCGGAACACGTTCAGGTTCGGGATGGCCCGGAGCGCGGACACATGCTCGACCGGCTGGTGCGTCGGGCCGTCTTCGCCAAGACCGATGGAATCGTGGGTCATCACATAGATGACGCGCAGGCCCATCAGGGCGGAGAGACGGATCGAGGGGCGGCAATAGTCGGTGAAGACCAGGAAGGTGCCGCCATAGGGGATCAGGCCGCCATGCAGGGCCATGCCGTTCATGGCGGCGGCCATGGCATGCTCGCGCACGCCGTAATAGATGTAGTGGCCGCTGTAATCGCCGGCCTGAACAGCGTCCTGCCCGCCAACCTTGGTGTTGTTGGAGCCGGTCAGGTCGGCCGAGCCGCCGACCAGAGCCGGGATCGCCGGCTGCAGCACTTCCAGTGTCTTCTGCGAGGCAACGCGGGTGGCGAGCTTCGGCTTTTCCTCGCCATGCTTGGCGATCAGCGCCTTGATGGCTTCTTCGGCACCGGCAGGCAGCTTGCCGGACAGGGCGGCATCGAAAGCCTTCCGGTTTCCGGCTTCGGCCGTGTCGTAGCGCTGGGTCCAGGCAATGTGGGCCTCGGCGCGGGCGGTGCCGATGGCGCGCCATGCCTTCAGCACATCCGCCGGAATTTCGAAGGGTGCGGCGCTCCAGTCGAGATTTTCCCGGGCACCGGCAATTTCGTCGGTGCCGAGCGGGGCGCCGTGGGAGGAGGACTTGCCTTCCTTGGTCGGCGCGCCGAAGCCGATCTTGGTGCGGCAGGCGACCAGGGACGGGCGGTCGTCCGAGCGGGCGGCCTCGATGGCGGCGGAGACGGCCTCGGCATCGTGACCGTCGACCTGGCTGACATGCCAGCCATAGGCCTCGAACCGCATCAGTTGATCGTCGGAAACAGACAGGTCGGTGGAGCCGTCGATGGAGATGCCGTTATCGTCGAACAGCACGACCAGCTTGCCGAGTTTCAGGTGGCCGGCCATGGAGGCGGCCTCGTGGCTGATGCCTTCCATCAGGCAGCCGTCGCCGGCGATCACGTAGGTGTAGTGATCGACCAGATCGTCGCCGAAGCGGGCATTGTTCATGCGTTCGGCGAGGGCCATGCCGACAGCGTTGGCCAGACCCTGGCCGAGCGGACCGGTCGTGGTCTCGACACCGGTGGTGTGCCCGTATTCCGGATGGCCCGGCGTTTTCGAGTCGAGCTGGCGGAAATTCTTGATCTCGTCCAGCGTGACGTCTTCGTAGCCGGTCAGATGCAGCAGCGAATAGATCAGCATCGAGCCGTGGCCGGCCGACAGGATGAACCGGTCACGGTCCGGCCAGTTCGGCGCCTTCGGGTCAAAGTTCAGGAATTCGGAAAACAGCACGGTCGCGACGTCGGCCATGCCCATTGGCATGCCGGGATGGCCGGACTTGGCCTTTTCCACCGCATCCATCGACAGGGCGCGGATGGCATTCGCGAGCATATCGTGCGAAACGGCGTTTCCGGTAACGTCGCTTGCAGCAGAAGATGTCGTGTTCATGAGCGTCAATCGGGTTCGGCGGCGCCCTTCTCCGGAACAGGGCCGGACGGGAGGCCGCAACTGATGAGCGGGGCGGGCGCAGGAACACCGTCTCAGCCCCTTAAAGGCGCGGTGAAAATGCCGTCCCGCCTCGCGCGCGTCAACACCGTAGTTCATGCGGGTTTTCCCGTTTCGGTGAGTGGGGCAATTATGGGGCAAGTCCGGCGCGCGTTGACGCCGTGTTATCCGGCTTTGTATGCTTCAGCCGCCGGGCGGGGGACGCCCGAAATTAAAGTGTTGGAAGGATCGGACCGGATGTCCCGACTCGACGAAGCTGCCGCCCGTCTGGAAGCCGCCATTGAGCGGTTGGATACGGCCGCTCACCATGCGGTCGAACTCAGTTCCCGATCTGTTGAGCTGCAAACGGAGCTCGATGCGGCGAAAAAGGAATATGCCGAACTGTCCAAGGTCACCGATGAGGTCAGCGAGAAGCTGGACAAGACCATCGGCCGCCTGAAATTCGTGCTGGAAGGATAGTTCATTGGCCCAGGTCGAAATCACCATCAACAGCAAGAATTACCGGATCGCCTGTGAAGACGGTCAGGAAAGCCGGATCGCCAGCCTCGCCGCCATGGTCGATTCCCATGTGAAGGATCTGGTCGAGCAGATCGGCCAGATCGGCGATACAAGGCTGCTGGTCATGGCCTCTTTGCTGATCGCGGACGAGCTTGTGGATCTGCGCGAGATCGAGCGTGAAGTCTCCTCGGAGGGCGGCGCGGCGGTCCCCGGTGACGGCGAGGAAAAGATCGTCTCGGCCCTGAATGCGATGGCGGGCCGGATCGAGAGCATTGCAGACCAGCTGGAACGCGCCTAGATATGTCCGTGGACGGTGACTGCGCGATTTGTCAGGTCACACAATCCCTGGGGCTATAATCGATCCTTCGGGAGCTGTCTCTGGCGGGGCCCTGGCCCCGTTACGCGGCGCCCACCTGCTTTGCAGGCCACAGAGGGTTACAACGACCAACGGTCGAGGTGGCGCCGTCCGCATTGCTTCCAAAGGGAAGCCGCCCAAGATGAAAGCCGCACGTGCCTGTATCCGAGCCCCTCAATGACATGCTCGCCGCCGATAAAGCGGCCCTGCGTAGTGAAATCGAGGCAAGGCGCGGTGTTGCGCATGATGCATTGAGCGACACCGCCGGTCACGCGATCCGCGATCATTTCCTCGGCGTCGCCCTGCCCACCGATATCACGGTCATTGCCGCCTACTGGCCTTTCCGGACCGAGATCGACCCGCGCCCGCTGATGCTGGCCCTGCATGCGCGGGGCTACCGTGTCGTGCTGCCGGTTGTCGTCAAAAAGGATGCGCCTCTGAAATTCCGTCTCTGGGGACCGGGCGCGACCCTGGTAAAGGCGGGGCTGGGAGGGTTGGTGCCGGATGTCGGTGCGCCCGAGCTTGAGCCGGATTTGTTGCTCGTTCCCATGCTTGCGTACGACGATACGGGGCACCGCCTTGGCTATGGCGGCGGGTTCTACGACCGCACGCTGGAGCGGCTGCGCGGGTTGAAGCCGGTCCGGGCTGTTGGCGCCGCCTACGAGGCGCAACGGGTCCCGGCCGTGCCGCGCGAGGGGACGGATCAGCGCCTTGATGCCATGCTGACCGAAACGGGCCTTGTCGAGTTTGGAGGGTCATCCTCATGAGGGTGCTGTTTCTTGGTGACGTGGTCGGCCGGTCCGGACGCGAGGCGGTACAGGATCATCTGCCGGAATTGCGCGAGCAGCTTTCCGTCGATTTCGCCATCGTGAACGGCGAAAACTCCGCCGGCGGTTTTGGCATTACGCCGGATATCGCCGAGGCTCTGTTCGATGCGGGCGCGGATGTCATCACCACCGGCAACCACGCTTTCGACAAGCGCGAGATCCTGACCTATTTCGACGCCGAGTCCCGTCTGCTGCGTCCGGCCAACTATCCCGCCGATACGCCGGGCAAGGGCAGCGGCCTGTTTCCAACGGCGGACGGTCGCTTCGTGCTGGTCGCCAATGTCATCCTGCGGCTGTTCATGGATACCAGCGACGATCCGTTTACCGCCGCTGAACGTATCGTCGAGGAATGCCCGCTCGGCTACGGCGCCGACTTCATTTTCATCGACATGCATGGCGAGGCGACGTCCGAGAAGGTGGCGCTCGGCCATTTCCTCGATGGCCGGATCAGCGCCATCGTCGGCACCCATACCCATATCCCGACCGCCGATCACATGATCCTCGCCGGCGGGACGGCCTATATGACCGATGCCGGCATGTGCGGCTCCTACGAAGGCGTCATCGGCATGCAGAAGGAGGCGCCGGTCGAGCGCTTCCTGTCCAAGTGGGGACGCCCCCGGCTGGAAGTCGCGGAAGGCCCGGCAACCGTCTCCGGCCTGCTGATCGAGAGTGACGATGCTACCGGTCTCGCGACCCGCGTGGCTCCGATACGGCTCGGCGGTTTGCTCTCCGAGGCGTTCCCGGACTTCTGACGCCGTCCGTTTTTACTGCCTGGACGCGCGCTTTTCCGGTGACATCAGGCTGGCGGCCTCCGCATCCGGCATGGCGTCTTCCGCGTAGGTGAAGGTTCCGGCGGTGAGAACTTCCTCCGCCGCCCGCTTCAGGGCACCGAGGGCGGCACGGGCGAAGGAGCCGCCGACGCTGATCCGGCGTACACCGGCGTCTGAAAGTTCCTCGACGGAAAAAAACCGGCCTTTCAGGCCCATCACCACATTCACCGGTTTGTCGACTGCACGGCAGACCGTTGCAATAGCGTCCAGATCGGGCAGGCCCGGTGCGTAGAGAACATCCGCGCCGGCTTCCGAAAAGGCCTGCAGCCGGTCGATGGTGTCTACCAGATTGGGCTTCCCCCAGAGGTAGTTCTCTGCCCGCGCCGTGAGCAGGAACGAGCGGCCTTTCGCGGCTTCTGCCGCTGCCCTGACCCGTTCCGTGGCCTGGTGCAAATCGTAGATCGGTGCGTCCGGATTGCCGGTCGCGTCCTCGATCGAGCCGCCGACCAGCCCGATATCCGACGCCAGCCTGATCGTTTCCGCACACGCTTCCGGCGCGGCACCGAAGCCATCCTCGAGGTCGGCTGAAACCGGCAGGTCCGTCGCCGCGATAATGGCTGCCGCGTTGGCGAGGATTTCCTCCCGGCTTAATCCGGCGAAGGAATCCCGCTTGCCGACCGAAAACGCGTATCCTGCACTGGTCGTCGCCAGCGCGGCGAACCCGAGATGGCCGAGGATACGCGCCGAGCCGGCATCCCACGGATTAGGCATGACGAAAGCCCGGTCCGTGAAATGCAGGGATCTGAATGTTTCGAATTTTTGAGCGTGTGACGGCATTTTATGTCCCCCCAGCAATTATGTCCCCCAAACCAACGGGGACGGTTTTTATCATAAAAAGAACAAAAAGTGAACACGATATTTGGAAAACGCTTTCTGCGGGTGTGCGACGGACTTGACCCGGACGCGGCCCCGGCGCATCGTTTGCGTCCTTCCAAGTGACCCCTTGCACTGCCCCGCCTGAACTTCCCGCCTTTCCGGGCCTGCATCCGGTCGAGAAAATGCGTCCAGGAGAGAACGCCATGTCGAATGCCGAGTTGATCTGGGATCTTGTCGATGAGCACCGTGAGGAATTCATCGGTCTCGCGGACCGGATCTGGGGCATGCCCGAGATCTGCTACACCGAATACCGCTCCGTCGAGGAACACCGGAAGATGCTGGAACAGCAGGGCTTCCGGGTGACCGAGAATGTCGGCGGCATTCCGACCGCCGTGATGGGCGAAGCGGGCGAGGGCGGTCCGGTGATCGCCATCATGGGCGAGTATGACGCGCTGCCGGGATTGAGCCAGGTTGCCAACATCGCCGAGCCGAAAGAGCTGGAGCCCGGTGGGCATGGCCACGGATGCGGGCATAACCTGCTCGGGTCCGCCGCCATGCTGGCCGCCGCCGGTCTGAAGGACTGGCTGGAGAAGACGGGCACGCCGGGCCGGGTGCGGTATTACGGCTGTCCCGCCGAAGAGGGCGGTGCCGCCAAGGGCTTCATGGTCCGCGCCGGTGCCTTCGACGATGTGGATGCGGCCGTCACCTGGCACCCGGCAGGGGTCACCAAGGTTCAGCTTGCGAATTCCCTCGCCAATACCCGGATCGACTTTTCCTTCACCGGACGCAGCAGCCATGCCAGCTCGGCGCCGCATCTTGGCCGCAGTGCGCTTGATGCCGTGGAACTGATGAATGTCGGCGTCAACTACATGCGCGAGCATATGCCGCCGGATGCGCGCATCCATTACGCGGTGCTGGATGCCGGTGGCGTGGCGCCGAACGTGGTGCAGGGCTTTGCGAAAGTGCGGTACGCGGTGCGGGCGCGGGAGCTCGGCACCATGCAGGCGCTGGTCGAGCGGGTGAAGAAGGTCGCCGAGGGCGCCGCGCTCATGACCGAGACGAGCGTGAAGGCCCAGATCGTCAGCGCCGTTTCGAACATGCTGGATAACGAGCCGATGCGCCGGACCATGTACGAGAACATGCAGCGTCTCGGCGGGGTTCCCTTCGATGCCACGGACCGGAAATATGCGGCCGAGATCCAGGCGACCCTGACGGCGGAGGATATCGGCAGCGAGTACCGGAAGGCCGGGGTCGAGGAACGGGAAGACACGCCGCTCTGCGATTTCGTCGTGCCGTTCGACGCCCAGGGCGTCTCCATGCCGGGCTCCACCGATGTCTCCGACGTCAGCTGGGTGGTGCCGACCATCGAGGCGCGGGTTGCGACCCATGCCATCGGCACGCCGGGCCATTCCTGGCAGATCACGGCGCAGGGCAAGGCTCCCGCAGCGCACAAGGGCATGATTTATGCCGCCAAGGCGATGGCCGGCACCGCCGTCGATCTGGTGCGCGACGCTGATCTGCTGGCCGCCGCGAAGGCGGATCATGCGGCCCGGACGGCCAAGGTGCCGTACCAGTGCCCGATCCCGAATGACGTGCAGCCGCCGCTTCAGCCCCGGCCCGAGTAACATAACGGCACAGGTCGGCCGCGCGGGATTGCGCGGCCGATTTTTTCCACGGATCTTTCGCAGCTGCGATAGACAAAACCCGGCGGAGCACTACACTCTTCGGCATCGCATTCGGATAGCCCGATGCGCGGAACAGGACGGTTCGGATGAGCGTGACGCGTCAATTGCTTGTATTGCTTGTTGGCGCCGCCGTTTTGGTCGGCGGATGGTCTTATTTCGGGCCCATTCTTGGCTTCACGGAAGAGGCTGGCGGGCAGAGCGGAAACACGAAGAGCCGCGCGGCGGCCGTCGTTGTCGCCGATGTGAAATTCCTCAGGGAACGGCTCCGGACCGAGGCGGTGGGAACGGCCCGTGCCTACCAGTCCGCGCGATTGCATCCCGCTGCGGACGGACGGGTGATCGAGACCGCTCTTGCTGCGGATGCGAAGGTGGAAAAGGGCCAGGTGCTGCTTGAGCTGGATCGCAAGGCGGAGACTCTTGCTGTCGATCTGGCCCGTGTCCGGCTTGAGGCGGCGCAGCGGATTGCCGAACGCCTGAGCACACTTCGCAAGAGCGGCGCCACGACGCAGGCGGCCCTCGACGACGCGGTGACGGCGGTGGACGCCGCCCAGATCGAACTTGAGAAAGCGCAGGTCGCGCTTGATGACAGATTTCTCCTGGCCCCCTTCTCCGGCCGTATCGGCATGACGGATACCGATGTGGGCGACCGGGTGGATGCGAATACCGAAATCGCGGTTCTTGACGACCGGTCGACCCTGCTGATCCGCTTCGAGGTGCCGGAAGCCCTGCATGGCCGGATTGCCGTTGATGATCCGGTCGGGCTCGCTCTGTGGACCGGAAAAACCGGTCCGATCGAAGGGGGCGTAATCTACGACACGGGAAGCCGGATCGATGAAGCGACCCGGACCTTTGTCGTGCGCGCCCGCATTCCGAATCCCGATGACCGGTTTCGGCCCGGCATGAGTTTTCGGGTCACGCTCGACGTTGAAGGCCTGGAACGGGCCAGCGTGCCCGAGGTCGCTATCCAATGGGGCGGTGACGGGTCATTTGTCTGGGCAATCTCCGACGGTACCGCCCGGCGCCTGCCGGTCTCCATCGTCCAGCGCCAGGCCTCGACCGTCCTGCTCGATGGTGAATTTCAGCCGGGCGACAAGGTCGTGACCCAGGGATTGCACCGGATGCGTGAGGGTACCAAGGTCGAGATCCTGCCGGGGAACGGCCCCGAGATCGCACCGATCAAGGCGCACCAGGACGCAACCACATCATGACGACGAGCGGCGGTCCGTCTCCCCAGTCCCCGTCCCAGCCTCCGTCCTCTGCTCCGGCACCGAATGATTTGCCATCGATAAGCGTCCGCCGCCCCTGGCTGGCGCTGGTCCTCAACCTCCTCATCGCCCTTGCCGGTGCCGCGGCCATCATGGCGGTGGAAGTGCGCGAGCTGCCGAACGTGGACCGGCCGGTCGTGTCCGTTCGCGGCATCCTCGACGGCGCCTCGCCGGAGACCATGGACAGCGAGGTCACGAGCCTGGTTGAAGGCGCCGTCGCCCGGGTCAACGGGGTGAAGCGTATCCGTTCAGCGAGCGAGGAGAATAATTTCCGCGTGCATGCGGAATTCAGTCCGACGACGGATCTCGACGTCGCTGCTTCCGATATTCGCGAGGCCGTGAGCCGGGTCGAACGGGATTTGCCGGATAATGTCGAGCAGCTGACCGTGATCAAGGCCGACGCGGATGCCAGCCCGGTGATGCGGCTTGCCGTATTCGGGCATGGCCTGACGACGGAGGAGCTGACCCATGTCGTCGAAACGGATGTCATCCCCGAGCTGATTTCCATCGACGGCGTTGCCGACGTCACCCAGTACGGGGACCGGGCCCGCCTGCTGCGAGTCGTGCTCGACCCCATGCGGCTGAGCGCTTTCGCGCTGTCCGTTGCCGATGTTATCGAGGTGCTGGAGAGCGCCCCGTTCGATATTCCCGCCGGCAGCTTTGCGTCGACGGATCAGGAATTGCTGGTCCGCGCGAATGCGACGGTGGAGACGGCGAAAGAGGTCGAGGACATCATCATCAAGGGCGCCGTCCGGATCGGCGACGTGGCCCAGGTCTTTTTCGGACCGGAAGACCCAGAGAGCCTGGTGCGGGTGAATGGCGAGGAGGTCATCGGTCTCGGCATCATCCGGCAGGCGCAATCCAATACCATCGAGATCTCGAAGAATGTCGCCAAGGCCATTGCCGACCTGAACCGCCGTTTCGACAAGATCGAGTTGATGGTTACGTCCGACGATGCGCTGTTCATTGAAGGCTCGGTCTCGGAGGTTCTGTTCAGCCTGCTGCTCGCCGTTCTGATCGTGATCGTGACTCTCTGGGTTTTCCTCGGCTCCCCCGCCGCGACGCTGATCCCGTGCGTGTCCATTCCGGTCGCGCTGGTCGGGTCGGTTGCCGCGATCTGGGCGTTCGGGTTCTCGATCAATATCCTGACATTGCTGGCGCTGGTTCTGGCAACCGGCCTGATCGTCGATGACAGTATTGTCGTGCTCGAGAACATCCAGCGCCGCCGCTCCCAGGGGCTTGGAGGCCGGGCGGCTGCCGTCCTCGGCACGCGCCAGGTCTATTTCGCGGTGATCGCGACGACGGCGACGCTGATCTCCGTCTTCGTGCCGATTTCCTTCCTGCCGAGCACGGCCGGGCGGCTGTTCCGCGAGTTCGGTTTTGTCCTCGCCATCGCAGTCATGATCTCGTCCTTCGTTGCACTTACGCTGGTGCCTGCCCTGTCCGCGCGGCTTGCGGATAATGGTCCGGACCGGTTTGGCTTGAGGTCGGCGATAGGGCGGGTCGGTGATTCCCTGGCCCGGCTCTATGGCGTAACCCTGAGGGGGGCGCTCTCGGCCCCGATCCTTGTCATTGCCGTGTCGCTGGCTCTCGCCGGCGGCGCCTGGCTCACGTTCAATATTCTCGACCAGGAACTGCTGCCGTCGGAAGACCGCGGAGGCATCTATTTGCGCGGTGACGGTCCGGACGGTGTCGGGCTGGAATACAGCAACCATCAGGCCGATCTGATGGAAGCCATCCTGCAGCCCTATGTCGATAGCGGCGAGATCAGCTCGATCTTCACCATCGTCGGGCGCTGGGATTTGAACAGGACATTCATCTCCACACCGCTTGCGCCATGGGACGAGCGTGACCGGTCACAACAGGAAATCCTGTCCGAAATCCGGCAGAAGATGAACCAGATCCCGGGCGTCCGGGTCAGGGTCTACAGTCCGAACAGCCTCAATCTCCGCTCCGCCGGAAGCGGCGTTGAAGTGGCGCTTGTGGGGAACGATTATCTGCGGCTTTTTGAAGTCGCGAAGACGCTGGGACGGGCCATCGAGGACCGGCTGCCGGACCTGTCCGACATCCGGATTTCATATCAGCCGAGCCAGCCGCAGCTTTCGATCAATATTGACCGCCGCCGGGCATCCGATCTCGGTGTCAGCCTGAATGACCTGGCGGACGTCCTGCAGGTCACCATCGACGGGATGGAAGTCGCCGATCTGAATGTGCGCGATGAATCCATCCCGATCCGGCTCGAGGCCATCGGTGGCGCGATCGACGATCCGACCGACCTTACGAACCTCTATGTCCGGACCAGTCAGGGCAATCTCATTCCGATCTCCAGCCTGGTTACCATGCAGGAGGAAGGTATCGCCGCCCAGCTCGACCGGCATGCCCAGCGCCGCGCGGTGAAGATCGACGCGGATCTGAAGCCGGGCCTGCCGCTGCATGACGCCATTCGCGATGTGCAGGCACTGGCGAAAGAGATCCTGCCGGACGATGTGAGCCTGATCCTGCTCGGTGAGGCGGAGGCACTTGAGGAAACCTCGAACGAGGTGATGATCACCTATGCCATTGCGATGATCGTGGTGTTCCTCGTTCTGGTGGCCCAGTTCGAGAGCCTGACCAGTGCGGCGATCGTGGTGCTGACCGTGCCCTTCGGGATCGCGGCGGCAATTTACGCGCTGCTGCTGACGGGCACCTCGATCAATATCTACAGCCAGATCGGTCTGGTGATGATGATCGGGCTGATGGCGAAGAACGGCATTCTGGTGGTCGAGTTCGCGGACCAGCTCCGCGATCATGGCTTCAGTGTGCGTCAGGCCGTCGAGCGGGCGGCGCTCGTCCGCCTGCGGCCGATTGCCATGACCATGGTCTCGACCATTCTGGGCGGCCTGCCCCTGATCCTGAGCACAGGGCCCGGCGCCGAGGCGCGGAGTGCCATCGGCTGGGTCGTGTTCGGTGGCCTCGGGCTGGCGGCGGCCTTTACTCTCTACCTGACACCGGTGATCTATATCGCCCTGGCCAGCCTGTCCCCGGCTCGTGCCGCTGCGGCCGACAAGCTGGACCGGGAGCTGGAAGAGGCCAGGAATATCCGGGACGTCGCCGAGGCCGAGGAACAGCCGGCCGAGTAAGGCGGGCGTAATTCTGCCCGTTGCGGACCGTTAAAGAAAAAGCTCGGTGAGCCAGAGCAGGGCGGCGGCGATCATTCCGGCGGCGGGGAAGGTCATGGCCCAGACCGCGAGAATGCGGACGGCGTCATCGCGCCGGATCAGCATGCGCTGTTTTTTCTGCTTCACGCCTTCTTCGAACACCCTTTTTTCCAGATCGCGCCGGGCCCGGTACTCACGATAGATACCGATCCCGAAGATGGCGCCGACGGCGATCTGCGTCGTGCTGACTGGCAGGCCAACCCAAGAGGCTGCGGTCACGGTGGAGGCCGTTGCCATGGCAATGGCATAGGCCCGGATCGGGTTGATCTTGGTGATCCGGGTGGCGACGACGCGAACCATGCCGGAGCTGAAGAACAGCAACCCGGCGGACAGTCCGAGAGCGCCGAGCAGCAGCACCCAGAAGGGGACGTAAAGTGCGAGGCTCAGATCCGATGTCTTCTGCACATGCAGGATGGCGGTGACCGGTCCGGCGATATTGGCGATGTCGTTGGCGCCATGGGAGAAGGCGAGGAACCCGCCCGCTGCGATCAGTGGAACCCGGAACAGGGCCTGCACGGTCTGGCTTCTGTTCGCCAGCCCCATGGAGACGCGGCGGATATAGGGGCCGGAGGCGACCAGTGCCGCGATAAAGGCGCCGAGTATTGTTGTTACAAGGACGGGTGTCGCCGGTCTCCAGACATTGGAGAGCCCCTTTGCGATCAGGAAGAGGGTGAAGAGCGCGGCCATCGCGGCGATCAGGACCGGTATCCAGGTACGGGCGGCCCGCACCTTGTTCTGCACCTCGAGCAGCTGCGATTTGATGAAGGCAAGGATCAGGATGGCGGCGATAGCGCTCACCACCGGCGACAGAAACCAGCCGAGCGTGATCAGGGAAATCTCGGGCCAGACAACGGCGCCGGTCCCGAGAGAGAAGACGGTGACGCCGACGATGCCGCCGATCACTGAATGCGTGGTCGAGATCGGAACCCGCACCAGGTTCGCGGCATTGATCCAGAGCGCGCCTCCGGCGAGGGCGGCAATCATCGCGTAGACGAATTGCACCGGATCGTGCACGGCATCCTGATCGACAATGCGATAGGCGATGCGGCCGGCGACGTGCTCCCCGGCCAGCAAGGCACCGGCAATTTCGGCCACGGCGGCAAGCAGCAGGGCGGCGCCGAGGGGCAATGCCCGGGCACCGACCATCGGGCCGACCGAATTGGCGATGTCGTTGGCGCCGACATTCAGCGCCATATAGCCGCCGACCAGCGCGACGCAGGCCGCGAAAAGCGCATCCTGGGAGCTGCCGAAATAATAACCGAGGAGAAATGCCGCCGCGGAAAACGCAAGTGCAAGCAGGCATTGCCGGAACGACAATGTGGCCAGCCTGCCAGGGGCGCCGTCGTTCCTGTCGTGCTGAAGGATTTTGGTCAGGGCTGAGGTTTCAAGCTGCATATGGCCGATCCGGTCGCGCGCTTCCCGTTAATGTGAAGCAGAAGCGCATGAATGGCACAGTATGAATCAGCGGCCCGGTGAGGAAAAGCACTCGCCGGAAAAGGCTTGTGCAGGCTGGCTGGCCAGCATCGCCTCGACATCCGGCTGCCGCGGCATCGGCCCGACGGCACCGAAGCCCTGGGTCGCCAGCGCGGCGGCTGCGTTGGCATGGTGCG
>NZ_CAXBDC010000112.1:0-12975 GCF_963974195.1 uncultured Nisaea sp. | reverse complement strand
GCAAGCTGCTCGACAAGGGCCATGCCAAGGGCAAGCAGATCGTGCTTGAAACCGCTCTCAAGGGCGTGCTGATCCCGATCCATCCGGGCGCGGAGAAGTTCTACAAGGAAGTCGGTCTCATCAAGTAAGACCCGACGGCGGAGACAGGCGCGGATTGCCCTGTCTCCGCTTTTTTTTGCCTTTTATCAGAATCACTGAAGGTCCGGACAGAGCATGGCCGAATTCGACGTAAAAACCGCCGAAGAGCTTGAACGCAAATATGATTCCGGGCTGCAGACGCGGGCGCAAACGCCGTCCATGGAATGGTTCATCTATCTTTTTTCAGTTTTTTTCGCAGGCTACCATTACTTCACGGCAGGGTTCGGCACGCCGATCGACTACTGGCACATGGGATTCCATATGTCCGGGGTCATCCTGCTGGTTTTCATCTGCTACCCGATCATTAAATCCGACCGCCTGATGAATGTGCAGTCATCGACCTGGTGGCTGCCGGGTAATGTGCCGCTCTGGGACTGGCTTTTCATCATCGTCGGTGTTGCCTGTTCGCTTTATATCGGCGTGACCTGGTATGGCGTGGATATCGACATTTTCGGCATGAAACTGCACCTTGTCGAACAGGTCATGCGCCAGGGAGACCCGGCGGATATCGACATTGTCTTCGGCACGGCACTGATCATCGTCCTGCTCGAAGCCGTGCGCCGGACACTCGGCATGGTCGTCCCGATCATCATCGGCATTTTCACCGCCTATGCCATCTTCGGCCCCTACATGCCGTTGCAGATCCTGATGCATCCCGGCATTTCCTGGGCCCAGTACATCAACAACATGTATTTTCCCGCCGAGGGTATCTTCGGCGTGACCTTGTGGATCGTATCGACCGTCGTGTTCCATTTCGTGCTGTTCGGCGTGCTCGCCCAGCGCATGGGGCTCGGCCAGTTCTTCGTCGATATCGCCGCCGTGATGGCGGGGCGCTACACGGGCGGGCTGGCCAAGGTCAGCGTTGTCTCCTCGGCCTTTTTCGGCACCATCTCCGGCTCCTCAATCGCCAACACGGTCTCGACCGGGTCGCTGACGATCCCGAACATGAAACGGATGGGCTATCCGGGCCATCTGGCCGGTGGGGTCGAGGCTGCTTCAAGTGCCGGCGGTCAGATCACGCCGCCAATCATGGGGGCGGCGGCCTTCGTCATGGCCGAGTTTCTGGAGGTGCCTTACACGACCATCGTCGTGGCGGCGATCGTGCCGGCGATGATGCATTATATCGGCGTGCTCTCGATCGTGCATTTCCAGGCCAAGCGTCTTGGCCTCAAGGGAATGCCCGCCGAGGAAATTCCGAATCTCTGGCGTGTTCTGCGTCGCGGCTGGCCGACGGTGCTGCCGCTCGCGGTTCTGATCTACGTGCTGTTCAGCGGGTTCTCGCCGAACATGGCGGCTTTCTGGGGGATTAGCACGGCTCTTGCCGTGGGGCTGCTCAACCCGATGCACCGGATCGGCTTCCGGGATATCTTTGATGCGGCGGTGCTGGGGGTGAAATACGCGCTTGCCGTCGGTGCCGTCTGCGCCGCCATCGGGATCATCGTCGGTGTGGTGAACTCGACGGGGCTCGGCTTCCGGCTCGGTTTCATGGTTGCAAACAGCGCACGCGAGATCGCCGAAGGAATCATGCCTCTGATTGGCTGGTTCCCGCTCGCTACCTTCACCACGGATGGTGTGACCCTGCTGCTCTCCCTCATTCTGATTGCGGTCACCTGCATCCTGATGGGGGCGGGCCTGCCGACCACGGCGCTCTACATCATGCTCGCCACGGTGGCCCAGCCGGCACTCGGAAACCTCGGTGTGCCGCCGCTCGCATCGCACCTGTTCGTGCTCTATTACGGCGTCATTTCCGAGATCCCCCCGCCTGTCTGTGCCTCGGCCTATGCCGCGGCGGGGATCGCGGGGGCGAACCCGTTCCGGACCGGTGTTTCGGCCTTCACGCTCGGCATTGCCAAGCTGCTGGTGCCGATGGTGTTCGTCTATTCGCCGGCGATGCTGATCGTGATCGACACGCACTTCACCCTGGAGGCGTTTCTGGTGACCTCGATCACCTGCGGGGTTGGCGTCTTCATGTTGGCAACCTCCGTCGCGGCGTATTTCCTGGCGCCGATGCCCGGGATTGCCCGTGCCGCCATGGCCCTGGGCGGAATCCTCTTGGTGGCGCCGGGAGTGAGCAGCGACATTTATGCCGCCGCTTTTGCCGCTCCGGTTCTGTTGCAGCAGATCATCGCCATGCGGCGAAACAAGGCTGCGGAGGTGTTGCAGGCGGAAGCCTGACGAGGCATCCCAAAAGCACGACAAAGAAGGCCCCGGCGCACATGCACCGGGGCCTTCTTCGTCTCCGGTCACGCGCAAGCGTGGAAGCTTTGCCCTCAAACGGGTAGGCTTGCGGTGACGCGGGATATGCCGTTGATCCATAAGGCCGCAAGCCCCCGATCTCCGGAGGTGCTGAAACGTCGCATGGAAACCGGCGGAAGCTGGGTCCACCTTGATAGGGCACTCGTTCGCTTCATATCCTCTCTAGCCGGGAGCTGGATTGACAGTTGAGAGTTACGGGCACCAAGCAGGGAACATGACATGGATATGCCGTTGGCCGTCGATCTGGCGCGGATACAGTTCGCCTTCACGATCTCCTTCCATATTGTGTTCCCGGCTTTCTCGATTGGTCTCGCCTCCTATCTCGCCGTGCTGGAAGCGCTGTGGCTGGCAACCGGGCGGCAGGTCTATCTCGACACGTTTCAATACTGGCTGAAGATCTTCGCGGTCGCTTTCGGGATGGGCGTCGTCTCCGGCATTGTCATGAGCTACGAGTTCGGGACGAACTGGAGCGTTTTCGCCGACAAGACCGGCCCGATCCTTGGCCCCCTGATGGGATACGAGGTGCTGTCCGCCTTCTTCCTCGAAGCCGGATTCCTCGGAGTCATGCTGTTCGGGCTGGAGAAAGTCGGCAAGCGGCTGCATTTCATGGCCACGCTGCTGGTCGCGGCCGGGACTTTCTTCTCCGCCTTCTGGATCCTGAGCGTGAACAGCTGGATGCAGACACCGACGGGCTACGGGATCAACGCGGCCGGTCAGTTCGTGCCCGAGGACTGGTGGGCCATCGTCTTCAACCCGTCCTTCCCGTACCGTCTGGTTCACATGGTGCTGGCTGCCTATCTCACTACCGCCCTCGTGGTTGGTGCGGTTGGCGCCTGGCATCTGCTGCGGGACAGCGGGAACAAAGGCGCCCGGGTGATGTTCTCCATGGCGATGTGGATGGCCGCCATCGTCGCGCCGGTTCAGATCGTTGCCGGCGACATGCACGGCCTGAACACGCTGGAGCACCAGCCGGCAAAGGTCGCGGCGATGGAAGGACATTTCGAGACACAGAGGGGCGCACCGCTAATCCTGTTCGGGCTGCCGGACATGGTGGCGGAGGAAACGCGCTATGCCTTGGAAATCCCGAAACTCGGCAGCCTCATCCTGACGCACGATCCGGACGGGGAAGTGAAGGGCCTGAAAGCCTGGCCTCCAGAAGACCGGCCAAACTCCACAATCATCTTCTGGTCCTTCCGGATCATGGTGGGGCTGGGTTTCCTCATGGTGGGGCTTGGCTTCTGGTCGCTCTGGCTACGTTATCGCAAACGGCTTTACGAGCCAGGCTGGGTGCATCGTGCCGCCATTCTCATGGGGCCTTCCGGTTTCGTCGCCGTGCTTGCCGGCTGGATCACAACCGAGATGGGACGCCAGCCTTATACAGTCTATGGCCTGTTGCGGACTGTCGACTCAGCCTCTCCGCTGGATGCACCGGCGGTGGCGATCTCGCTTGCGGTCTTTGCCGTCGTCTACTTTTTCGTGTTCGGGGCAGGGGTCTTCTATCTGCTGAGGCTGATGTCGCATGAGCCGACCAGCCGTGAAGGCGGATTGCCCGAAACGGAGCCCGTGCGGGCGGCCGGTATGGGACAGGCAGGCGCTGTGAAGCCTGCCGCAAAGGAGGACAGGCAATGACGATTGATCTCGCCCTGGTCTGGGCCGCCCTGATCGCCGTCTCGGTGCTTGCCTATGTCATGCTCGACGGGTTCGATCTCGGCGTCGGTATCCTGTTCCCGTTCCTGCCTGAAGAGGGGCATCGGGATACCGCCATGAATACCGTCGCGCCGGTATGGGACGGCAACGAGACCTGGCTGGTGCTCGGTGGCGGTGGATTGTTCGCGGTTTTTCCCCTGGCCTATTCGGTGATCATGCCGGCGGTCTATGCGCCGGTGATCGCCATGCTGGTCGGGTTGATCTTTCGCGGTGTTGCCTTTGAATTCCGGTGGAAGACGGAGCGCTGGAAACGGGTCTGGGACTGGTCCTTTACCCTCGGGTCCGCCGTGGCGGCGCTGTCGCAAGGGATTATCCTGGGGGCTCTGCTGCAAGGCATTCCCGTTGCCGGGCGATCCTATGCCGGCGGCTGGTGGGACTGGCTGACGCCGTTCAGTCTGTTGTGCGGTGTTGCGGTGGTGCTTGGCTACGCCTTGCTCGGCGCGACCTGGCTGATCATGAAAACGGAGGGCGAAATCCAGGATCTGGCCTTCCGGCTGGCCCGGGTGCCGGCGGCGGGGACGGTTCTGATGGTCGGGCTTGTCAGTCTCTGGACCCCGTTTCTCGACCTGGCCTATATGGCGCGGTGGTTCTCAATGCCCCTGCTGTTTTGGCTGGCACCGGTTCCGGTCCTGACCGGGCTTGCCGTGATCAGCCTCGCGTTCGGGCTGGCAAAGCGGACGGACTATCGGCCGTTCCTGTCCGCACAGGCGCTTTTCGTGCTCTGTTTCATTGGTCTCGGCGTCAGCGTCTATCCCTACATGGTGCCGCCTTCGATCACGATCCGGCAGGCGGCGGCGCCCGATGAAAGCCTCTCGTTCCTGCTTGTCGGCACGGCGGTGCTGCTGCCGATGATCCTTGGCTATACGATCTATTCCTACAGGGTTTTCCGCGGCAAGGTGCGTCCCGGCGAGGGCTATCACTGATGCCGCAAACCGCCCGTAAGCTGATCTGGTTTGTTGCGCTCTGGGGCGCGGGCGTTCTCACCGTTTCCCTCGTCGGCGGGATTATCAGGTGGGCACTCGCCGTTAATTGATCGCGCTGCCTCGAGGGCAACACCGGAGGCCCTGAAAGGGGTTGATCTGGACTCATGCTTGCCAGTCGCCATACAGTACGCAATAGATGCATATCGTGACCTGCATGCAGATGTTCGGGGAGATGCGGTCGTTGCTGCCTGATGAAAACTCCTTGCCCCTTGAAGTCTGGCGCGAGACGGATTTTTCCGAAGAGATTCCGCCGGCGGCTATGAATGCGCTTGCCGCCTATTACGAGCTGGCACGGAAGGGGGATCGGGACGGTATTCTGCTGATGATCTCCACGCATCCTGCATTATCCGGTCCCACTCACGTGCTGTTCCAGCTTGATGGCGATCATGTGCAGGTCCTCGACCATGGGGGCGATACTGATCTCGGGATGATCCGCGCGATTGCAAAGATCATTGAAACCGAACTGCGCTTCTCTGAAGACGGTGCCCGCCGCTACACTGTGAGCGCGGGATGCCTTTGCGATGTGACGATCCTGCCTCTTCTCAGGAATGCCGGGCTTTGCCTTGCGGTGGTGGCATGATCTCAAACGGAATGCGTCTGGAGGTTATCAAGGGAGATGTCCCGGCGGCGGTCGTGACATATGACAATCTGGATTTTCGCCTGGGAACGGATAATCAGCTGGCGGAGGTCTTCACTCTGTCGGCGCGAACCGGGAACCCGGGACGGCCGAGCCTTTCCGGGATTTCCTTCAATGAGATTTCGCGACGCGCGCCGGACGTGCTGCCCTATATGCATATCCTGCACACATCGGACCAGCCGGCTACGTTCGAGTTCACGCAGATCGGCTTCGGGACAAGGATGGATGGTGGACACCGGCCCAGATATTTCGGCGAGCTGGTTCCCCATTTGGGCCCGAGGCTGTGGAGCAGCCTCGCCGAAATTTATGCCGATGCCGCCTTCCGGGGGCGGGCAAGCCTATCCGAAGTTCATGCGACGGTCGGCGGGGAGTGGTTCGCGTACCGCCGCCTGATCATGCCGCTTTCGTCCAATGGCCGCGACATCGACCAGATTCTGTGCGCCGTCGTCCATAATACGTTTGAGCTCGAAGGTTTGCTGGCCGGCGATCTCATCGGCGTCGATATCGATGACGAAGAGGCGCTCCTCCTTACCCGTCGGCCGGAAATCTCCGCCCGATAAGGCTAGCCATGAGCGTGGAAAGCCGTAGATGTGGTTGCCGAAGCCGGCATCGGCCAGGCCGGTCAGGATGATGCCGCAATGACGGTCCACTCCCCAGTGAATCACGGACAGGGCACGAACGAGGCGGGGCAAGGCCCATGACAGACCGGTCTTGCGGCTGTTCGGGTGAACCCAAAGCCCGCCTGCATGGCCGATTTTTCCTGAAAGAGTGGCGTCGAGAGGATGCCGGATATAGGGCGCCGCGAACATGCCGGTTTCCTCGACAAAATCCACGAAATCGGGAGTCTGTACCAGACGGTCGCAGATGATCGCCACGGTTTCGGCCTGTTCGTTGGAAACCCGGAGCCAGAAGGCATCCGCCGGCTCATAATCGGCTTTATCCGGGTCGAAAATACTGGAGACCCCAACCGTTGCCGGGCCGGTTTGCATGATGTGTTTCCACTGCCGCATGTCGTTTTCAATGGAAATGCGGCATCCGGACCGAACAATCAGGGCCATCATTTCACGATAGTAGGAACGCGCTGTTTCAATGTGAGTTTGCATGCCGATTCTCCAGTTTATGTATGGAGGACGATAGCATGGAGAATCTGTTGTCTTGCCTCATCTGTGGGTGAAGGTGTTTTTACTCTATGACGCGCTTTCCCGTTGAGTAAATACGCGCTCCTCATCCAGACGAAGACCCGTTTTCTTGCGGTCTATATTGCCGTTGAAGGCATGCGCTCCAGATGACGAGGCTGCCTTATTATTGCCTCTAATCCTTGGTTATTCAGCGCTTTCCCAACGGTTATCTCCCCAACGGTTACCCCATGAAAAATTTTGAAAATGAGAGGGCGTCTCTGATGCCTCAGGTCGTTCGTAAAATCGGCTGGCCCATCCTGATGTGGGCAGGCGTTGCCACGGTTATTGCCGTGCTTGGCCGGTTGTTGCACTGGGCGATTGTGTCCATGTGACAAGGCCAGCCGGAACGATGTTCCGGGTTCCTGTCAATGCGGGCTCTGCTGGCTGAAAAAGATGGTGACCCCGACTGGATTCGAACCAGTGACCTACAGATTAGGAATCTGTCGCTCTATCCTGCTGAGCTACGGGGCCGCCTAGGCGAACGTGATACAGGAGCAGGCCGCGATTGCCAATGGGCGCGACGGGTCTTTGAGCGAAAGTTCGGGGCCGGTCAGGCGGGCAGGGAGCGGTTGTCGTTGTCGGAAAAGTCCTGCAGCGGGCCTTCGGACACGAGGCAGCTGATATAGTGGACCTTTTCGCTGAACAGGTTTGACAGCCATTCTTCGGCGACCTTGCGGGCGGCCGTCAGGCGGTGGCCGCCATCGACCAGCACGAAATTGTCGTCGAGATAGAAGATCCGGAGTGGGTCGGAAGAGGCGTAGCCGTGATCCCGGATCGCGCGGACCAGCTTCCAGAAGCGCTCGTTCTCCCGGTCCATGCCGCGGTCATCATTGATCAGGTGCAGTTTCTCGATCTGGTCAAGCGTCAGGTCCACCTCGGCAAAGCCCTGGTGGCGAATCTGCTTCTTGATCGATTTCTTCACTTTACCTTTGATGACCATTTCGGCCGCCTCGCACCTTCTCTGCACGGGTTACGATTCACTGACTTCTAAATAGGTTCGAACGAAATTAATTTCCAGAAAAAAATGCGCACTCATTGCGCTTATGCATTTTTCGTCATTCGTTCATGCACACCTGTATTCGGCTATGGGATTGATACAATACAATATTATAGGTTTAAGAGTTCTTAAGGACGGTAAGGGTTTTTCAAGGGGGCATCGCTTCCCTGAACAATGCGCCGGACAATGATCTTTCGTGGGTTTTGCTTCTTTCTGCGGGTGATTCGGGTGCGACTGGCGGAACGTCCGGTTGCCCGGATGATTCCCGGGGTTCATTCCCGGGCAGGCCGGCACCGGGTGTTTTCCGGTAGGGGGAGCCCTTTTCCGGTGATGCGCAAAAATGTTCAAAAGAATGTTCGAGTGAGCGATTTCAGGTTTCAGGCGGATCGCTATTCGGCACGGGGGTGCAACCCGGTATTGAGCGGGTGTTCAGGATCGGTGACACTCCCCCGGGCGCAAAAGAACAGTCAGCATGCAGGCGCGCGATGGAGGGAACAAAATGTCGGGAAGCGGTGGAAAAATGGATAAGGAACAGACGGTTGCCCGGCATCTTCTGGAGGAGCATGCGGCAGGCGCTCCGTACCGGACGCTTGAGGGGGCACTGGCGCTCACCGATATCGCAGAAGCATATCGGGCACAGCAGGTTTTCGTCGATTTGTCCCTGAAAGCGCGCGGGGCTGCTGTTGCCGGATACAAGATCGCCCTGACATCCGCCGCCATGCAGGCTTTTGTGGGCGTCGATCATCCTCTGCTTGGCGCCATTCTTGACGACACCATTCAAACAGTGTCGGCTCAAACAGCGTCGGCCGAGATTTCATTGTCCGCGTTTCAGCGCGTCGGCATCGAGTTCGAGCTGGCATTGCGGCTTGGCCGTCCAGTGCCGCCCGGATCCTATGACGCGGAGTCCATTGCGCCATTTGTGGACGCGGTGATCCCGGCCTTTGAGCTGATTGAGGATCGCAATGCGATTTACGAGAATTTCGATGTGAAATCACTGGTGGCCGACAATGCCTGGTCGGGGGGCGTCGTGCTGGGGGAGCCGGTGACGAACTGGCGCGGTTTCGATCTGACCTCCACGCCGACGCGTCTGGAATCCGGTGGGGAGGCGGAAGTGGCGACAACCGGCGCCGCACTGGGCAATCCGCTGACTGCGCTGGCCTGGGCCGCAAACGAGCTGTCGGCGCAGGGGCGGCCGCTTGACGCGGGTATGATCGTGATGACCGGGTCGACCCTGAAGACGCGTTTCCCCGGTCCCGGCGAGCATTTTCTTTATGACGTCGAAGGGATCGGATCGGTCCAGATGTCGACGGTTCTGTGACCCATATGCGTCGATGCAGCCGCCGGCAGGTGTTGATCGGCGGCGCTCTCGCTGCCGCTGCCACGCTCGGCGGCTGTGCCGGACGCTTTCGTCCCGCGGATCGGCCTTTCTCGCCGGGAGCGGTCCGGCCGCTGGACCATTGGCGCGCTTATGCGCCGGGGTCGCGCCGGCTGGTCGATCACCGTCTCTGGGACCGGTTTCTCGCGAAATACCGGCGGCAGAGATCTGATCATGTCCCGATGCTGCCTTACGGTGAAATCCCGGGCGCGGAATGGGAGTTGCTCGATACCTATCTCGGCACGCTGGCTGCGACACCGGTCAGCGCGCTTGACCGGCCGGAGCAATATGCTTTCTGGCTCAATCTGCATAATGCCCTGGTGGTACGGCTGATTGCCCGCGCCTATCTCGTGCTGTCGGTACGGGACATCGATTTCGGGAACGGTACTCCGTGGGACAGGCCGATCGTCGAGGTGGAAGGGCGCCCCCTCAGTCTGGCCGATATACGCAACGGGATTCTGCGTGCCTACTGGCGCGATGGCCGGGTGCATTATGGCCTCTGTTACGGTGCGATCGGATCGCCGGGACTGCTGACCCAGGGATTTAGCGGGGCCAATGTCGACAGATTGCTTGATGAGCAGGCGCTTGATTTCGTCAATCATCCGCGCGGCGTCTGGGGAGACGGCCGGGCTGTGACGCTCTCCAGCCTCTATGACTGGTACGCAGAGGATTTTGGCGGCTCACGCGGCGCCATAATGTCACACCTGCGTCTCTATGCCTTGCCCGGGTTGCGGCCGGTGCTGACGGATGATGTCGCTCTAAACTATGCCTTTGATTGGTCTTTGAACGATTTAACAGGCAGTTTGGGTTAGAGGTGGTTTCCGTACTTCTGTTATGCTTTCTGCACCGCTCGGGCCTTTATTCCTCGCTGTTATAGGCTTACGCTGCGGCATGAAAAGGAGACGTAATCGATGAAACAAGTTCTTCTGCCGTTCGGGGCCGATAATGCCGATGTTGCACCGGTTTCCGCTGCTGCCCGCTTCGCGGACCGGTTCGACGGACAGGTTACGGCGCTTTTCTATCCCCGTCTTCCGGATCCGGTAATCGTCGATCCGATGAGCGGTGGCGTGGTGTCCTACGAAGGAATTGATGAAGAGGTTGCCGCACAGCGAGAGCAGGCGGAAGCCCAGTTTCTGGCCGTCAAGGAAGGGCTGGACCCGGCGCTTGCCTCCAAGGTCGTCGTCGAGTTGCAGCGCCTGACGAATTGGCGCCAGATCGGCGAGGAATCGCGCATTTTCGACCTTACCGTGGTGGCGCGGGCAAGCCGCAGCCCGCACTGGCAGACTCTGTTCGAAATGGCCCTGTTCGAAGGCGGGCGTCCGGTCATGCTGACGCCGGAAGGTTGGGACAAGCCGTTCGGCGATACCGTCGTCGTGGCCTGGAACCGGAGCACGGAAACGGCGCGGCTGATCGGACAGAGCCTGCCGATCCTGCGCTCCGCCAAGGCGGTTCATATTGTCGAGCTGGAAGGCTGGTATGCCTCGGGACCGGATGGCAAGGCATTGCAGAACTATCTCGCGGGGCACGGTATCAAGGCCGAGCAGCACAAGAGCGAGGCGCCAAGCGGGCCGGGTGCGAAGATGGTCGAGATCTCACGCGATCTCGGTGCGGACCTGATGCTGAAAGGCGCCTATACGCAGAGCCGGCTGACGCAGCTGATCTTCGGCGGCGCAACCCGTCAGATCCTCGACCAGTCGGATATCCCCGTGATCTTCGCGCACTGATTTGAGAAACGGCGCCGGTCAGAAGGACGAGAGATCGACCTCCCTGACCGGGCCGACATAATCGGACAGATCGGCTATGGCGGGGCCGCTGAAATAATCATATTCAAGATCGATGGCTGTGCGGACCAGGTCTTTCCGCTTCAAATTCCGCACGAACGTGCTGAGGCCGAGCTTGCTGGCACTGCCTTTGAACGTCAGCATTGTTTGCGCCATTTTGGCCGAAACGGGTTCGGATTCGGGAAATTTGAACCCGACAATCTGCACACCAGATTCCTTGAGTGACTTTAAGCTGTTCGTTTCTGGATGAACGCGCGCGGAGATACCTCTGACATGTTTTTTGATCAGATGGACGTATTCCGAGAGGGTCGCTGTCGGAACGCCATCCGGAAACCCGGTCAGTGTGACAACCAGATAGCGCTGCAATTCCGCCGGGATGGTTTTCAGTCCAGCCAAAAAATCCTGCCTGGCACGCGGACGGGACAGAGTGGAATAGCTGAGCGGAATGGAAACCAGCGCGATCCGCTTGCGCATCGTCATATCCATCAGGCCGATTTTCGCGCGGGCGAGGGTCAGCAGATCCAGCTCGATGGCGGATTTGCCATCATTATTATTCGAGAGCACGTCATGACCATTGATGATTCTGTCAAAGGAATCGAGGCGTACCGCCGCACAATGGAAGATCGAAATCACTCCGCTCTTCTGGTTCACCAGAGGCAGGAAGCCGAAATCAACATCGCCGAGACCGGGGTCCAGTTCTTCTTCGCTGAGGGAAAAGGGATCCGGCCGCAGGGTTGATTTGATCGAAGCCCATTGGGCCTGCTGGAAATGCTCTTTCTGTGCCGGGGAATAGTCAAAAGCTTCAGCCGGTGTCGAGGCCGGGGAGGCCTGTATGTCTGTCGGCGTGTTGCCTGCCTTCGTACTGGCTGGGTGGCCGGATCTGCTCGCCGCAGCCTTTTCGATCAGGTCTGACAGATTGACGCTGCTCGTGCTGCCATTCGCCAGATCACCGACGGATGTCTGTACATTGAGATTGGTGAGTTCGTCATCGCCCTTCAGTTGGCGAAGAATTTCGGCTTTGATCAGGCCGCACTTGATCGTCGCGGTTTCATCATCGAGTTCACCAAACAGGATGACGAACCCGAGCTCGCCATATTCAAGATAAAGGTCCGATTTGCCGATATGCGGTTTGATGGCGCGCTGGCATAAGGATCGGATGAAGTCTTTTTTCTTTTCCCAGCGCTCGCCCAGTTGCTCTCTGACTTCGTCGAGGCCAAGAAACTGGAGCTGTCCACCCAACGGGCGTGCGCCGCTCGCGAGCATCGATTTCAACCGGTCTCTTGTTTGGGTTGGAGCTTGGAAAGTCATAGTGTCGGTAAGCCTTTTGATAATGGCACGCCAAATGCCGGGCGCAGATCTGGGGGCTGAATCTAAATCCTGCGGATCGTAGGCCTGGAACGATGAAGATATTGTAAATTTGACGGGGACGGTTTTCTGGGGGGATGGATCATCGCCAAAAGCCAAATGTCGCAAGTGGCTTCAGGCATCCTAAAATTCATGTTAGGATTCACCAGTTTATCTTGACTAATGCCTTTTTGGGGACGGCTACTATGGGAATGCGTGTCCGGGAGGACTATCGGGGCATCACCGGCCCGGAGAAGTCGGCTATCCTGTTGATGTCGCTCGGCGAGGAGCAGGCAGGCAAACTGTTCGCCTTGCTCGACGACGAGGAGATCAAGGAAATCTCCCAGGTCATGGCCGGGCTCGGTACCGTCAGCTCCAACATCGTTGAACGGCTTTTCGTTGAGTTCGCGGAGCAGGTCTCCTCGACCGGCTCGCTTGTCGGCTCCATGGATTCGACGGAGCGGCTGCTGACCAAGGTGCTCGGTGGCGACCGTGTCAACGACATCATGGAAGAGATCCGTGGTCCCGCCGGACGGACCATGTGGGACAAGCTCGCCAATGTGAACGAGCAGGTTCTGG
>NZ_CAXBDC010000111.1:0-13889 GCF_963974195.1 uncultured Nisaea sp. | reverse complement strand
CGACACCGACCGTGTCGTCCGGGTTATGGACCAGCAATTGGGGGATGTTGGTCATGTCTTGGGCTCCCATGGTTTCATTTTTTGAGTTTCATTAACCCATGTCATTACATGTAGGAGAATTCTTATACAAGACTGATGCGGTTCGATCTGCTACATGGCATTTCTCAAGTGAAGAAACTGCACGGGATCAGACGAGCCAGATGACGGAACCGCTCTACAAAACCGTGATCGGAACGGTGATCGACCGCATTGTTTCGGGGGAACTGGTGCCGGGCGCGATGCTGCCGAGCGAATATGATCTCGGCGCGGAACTCGGTGTGAGCCAGGGCACGGCCCGCAAGGCCCTTGAGGAGCTGGAGCGCCGGGGGATCATCAAGCGGCGTCAGGGGGTCGGCAGTTTCGTCGCCGTGCGGACGCCCGAGAATGCCCTTTTCCAGTTTTTCCGATTGCGCAATCCGGACGGAACCCAGGCGGTCCCGGATCTGGCCGAGGGAACCGTGATCTCCCGGAAGGCGACGGCATCCGAAGCGGGACAGCTCTCCGGCGCGCCGGACAGGGTGCATGAAATTGCCCGCGTCCGAACCATCGATGGGTCACGGCTGATTTATGAGACGTCAGTGGTGCCGGCAGTGCTTTTTCCCGGCCTGGCCGAACGTGCGCCGCTGCCCAATGCGCTCTACGCTCTCTATCAGCAAGCCTTCAGGATCGCGATCGTACGCGCGGATGAAAGCATCAAGGCTGTTGCCGCTGATGAGGAAACGGCTTCCGCGCTGGGCATTGTTGCCTCTTCCCCCGTGATGAGCATTGAGCGCAAGGCATTCGATATTGCGGATCGCTGTGTCGAGCTACGGTCCAGTTTTTATGTCACGGACCATCATGCCTACGGGATTTCGCTTTCAGGCTGAAAGCGATGTGCGGGAAATTCGGGAACCGGCCCGGCCCGCTATGAGCTGGGCCGGTTCCTGAATGGTTTATTCGAACGACGACACGCGGCCGCTTTCAATGGGCGCATCATCCTCGTCATGCCGGTTGAATGGCCGGTAGCCGGTAACCGCGCGGGCGAGGATGTAGAAAACCGGTGTCAGGAAGATACCGAAGGCTGTCACCCCGATCATGCCGGAAAAGACAGTCAGCCCCATGGCATAACGCATCTCCGCACCGGCCCCGGTCGAGGCAATCAGCGGGACGACACCCATGATGAAGGCCATGGAGGTCATCAGGATCGGCCTGAGGCGCAAGCGGCTGGCCTCGATCGCGGCGGGGATCGGTTTCATTCCGCCGAGTTCCAGATCGCGGGCGAACTCCACAATCAGGATGGCGTTTTTCGCCGATAGACCGACAAGGACAATCAGGCCGATCTGGGTGAAGACGTTGTTGTCCCCCCCGGCCAGCCAGACACCGGTCATGGCCGCCAGCACACTCATCGGAACGATCATGATGATCGCAACCGGGAGTGTCAGGCTTTCGTACTGGGCCGCCAGAACCAGGAAGACCAGCAGGATGGCAATCGGAAACACCAGCAGCGAGGAATTGCCGGCCAGGATCTGCTGATAGGTGAGGTCGGTCCATTCGAAGCTGAAGCCGGCCGGAAGGGATTCCGCGGCAATCCGCTCGACCGCGGCCTGTGCCTGACCCGAGGAGAAACCGGGGGCTGGGGCACCACTGACATCGGCCGCGATGAAGCCGTTATAGCGCAATGCCCGTTCGGGGCCGGTTGCGGGCTCGACCCGCAGCAGGGCAGAGAGCGGCACCATCGCGCCGGTGCTGGAGCGGACTTTCAGGGAGCCGATATCCTCCGGCCGGGCCCGGTAGGCTGCATCGGCCTGCAGGCGGACGGAGTAGGTGCGTCCGAACCGGTTGAAGTCATTCACATAGAGGCTGCCGAGATAGATCTGCAGGGTTTCGAACACGTCGGTCACGGAGACGCCGAGCTGTTGCGCCTTGGTCCGGTCGACATCGGCATAGAGCTGCGGCACGTTCACCTGGAAGTTGGTGAACAGGTTGGCAAGCTCCGGCGCCTGCCGCGCCGCGCCGAGGAAGCTCTTTACCGCGGCATCCAGTGCTTCGTAACCATGTGACGCCCGGTCCTCGATTTGCAGCTTGAAGCCGCCGGTTGTGCCGAGGCCCTGTACGGGTGGCGGCGGGAAAATCACGACGAAGGCGTCCTTGATCTTGCCGTAGTTCGCATTCAGCCGGCCTGCGATGGCGCCCGCGCTGTGTGCTGCGCCCTTGCGCTCCTCGAAGGGTTTCAGGGTGGCGAAGACGATGCCCGCACTGGAGCTGTTGGTGAACCCGCTGATCGACAGGCCGGGGAAGGCAACGGCATGCTCGACATCGGGGTCATCCAGGGTAATCCGGCTCATTTCGCGGATCACATCCTCTGTCCGGTCGAGCGTGGCGCCGTTCGGCAACTGGGCGAAACCGATCAGATACTGCTTGTCCTGCATCGGCACGAAGCCGCCCGGAACCGCGTTGAAGAGCATGTAGGTCGCCGCGAGCAGCACGAGATACAGCCCCATGGAGATGGTCTTGTGCCGGGTGATCCGCCTGACACCGCCGCCATAGGCATCCGAGCCCCGGCGGAAAACCGCATTAAAGCCACGGAACAGCCAGCCGAGCGAAAAATCGATCACCCGGGTCAGGCGATCCTTCGGTGCGTCATGGCCTTTCAGCAGCAGAGCGGCGAGGGCAGGTGACAGGGTCAGGGAGTTGACTGCTGAAATCACCGTGGAGATGGCGATGGTAAGGGCGAACTGCTCATAGAACTGTCCGGTCAGGCCGGTGATGAAGGCCAGCGGAACGAACACGGCCACCAGCACCAGGGCAATGGCAATGATCGGCCCGGAGACTTCCCGCATGGCCCGGTAGGTCGCCTGTTTCGGCGCCAGTCCCTCCTCGATATTCCGCTCCACATTCTCGACCACCACGATGGCGTCATCGACGACGATGCCGATGGCCAGCACGAGCCCGAAGAGGGATAGCGCGTTGATCGACACGCCGAGCAGATGCATGGCGGCAAAGGTTCCGACCACCGAGATCGGCACGGCCAGAAGAGGGATGATCGAGGCCCGCCAGGTCTGCAGGAACAGGATGACGACGAGCACAACCAGCGCCACCGCCTCAAGCAGGGTGTGGATCACGGATTCGATGGATGCCCGGACGAACTCCGTCGGGTCATAGACGATCTCGTAATCGACGCCTTCCGGCATGTATTGCTTCAGCTCCTCCATTGTGACGCGCACATTGTCGGAGATCTGGATCGCGTTCGAACCCGGCGCCTGGAAGATCGGAATGGCAACCGCCTGCTTGTTGTCGAGCAGGGAACGCAGGGCGTATTCGGCGGCCCCGAGTTCAATGCGGGCGATGTCGCGCAGACGCGTCACGGCGCCGTCGGCACTGGTCTTCACGATGATGTCGCCGAACTGTTCCGTCGTCTCCAGCCGGCCCTGTGCATTCACGGGCAATTGCAGATCGACGCCGATCAGGCTGGGGGAGGCACCGATAACGCCGGCCGCGGCCTGGATATTCTGCTCGCGGATCGCCTGGGCGACGTCGCCTGCGGACAGTTGACGTTGCGCGACCTTCTGCGGGTCGAGCCATATCCGCATGGCATAGTCACCGGAGCCGAACAGACGTACCTGGCCGACGCCTTCGACCCGGGCCAGACGGTCCTTCACATTCAGCACAGCGTAGTTGCGCAGATACGTCATGTCATAGCGGTCGTTCGGCGACAGCAGATGCACGACCATGGTGAGGTCGGGCGAGCTTTTCACCGTGGTGACACCAAGACGCCGGACTTCTTCCGGCAGACGCGGTTCGGCCTGGGATACCCGGTTCTGCACCAGTTGCTGTGCCTTGTCCGGATCGGTGCCGAGCTTGAACGTGACGGTAAGCGTCATCAGCCCGTCGGTCGTCGCCTGGCTGCTCATATAGAGCATGCCTTCGACGCCGTTGATCGCTTCCTCGACCGGTGTCGCGACGGTTGCCGCGATCACCTTCGGGTTGGCGCCGGGATATTGCGCAGTGACGACGACCGTGGGCGGTACGACCTCGGGATATTCCGAGATCGGCAGGGTGCGCAGGGCGAGAAGACCCGCGACGAATATCAGGACCGATAGCACCCCGGCGAAAACCGGACGGTCAATGAAGAATTTCGAGAAGTTCATGGGATCTGTCCGGTTTTGTCAGGTGGTGTATGGAGAGTGCTGACGGCAAGGTCAGTTCGCTGCCGTCTGAAGCGGAAGGTCCGGAGTCATGGCGATCATTTCCGGCGCCACGCGTGCGCCCGGCCGGACCCGCTGCAGGCCGTTGACGACGATCCGCTCTCCGGCATTCAGGCCACTGAGGACAACCCGCAGCCGTTCCACCGATCTGCCGAGTTCGATCTCCCGGTAGGACACGGTATCGTCGTCGCCGACAACGAGGACGTATTTCTTGCCCTGATCCACGCCAACGGCGCGTTCGGTGATCAGCAGGGCGGGCTCGGCCTGCGCCGTTCCCATCGTCAACCGGGCGAACTGCCCCGGAATGAGAAGACCGTCGGGATTGGCAAACTCCGCCCGGACCCTGACAGTGCCACTATTGGCATCGACGATATTGTCGATCAGCTGCAACCGCCCCGGGATCGGCTCATCGCCGGGAAAGGGGGACGCCATCTGTGCCGGAATCCGGCTTACATCCCGGTTTCCACCGGAACCGGTTCCCAAACTACGGACCGCTTCGAGCACAACCTGTTCATCCGCGTCGAAGCTGGCATAGATCGGATCGACGGAGACGAGGGTCGTCAGGGCCGGGCCGGTTTCGCCCGCAGGCACCAGATTGCCGGCATTGACCAGAATTTTGCCAACCCGCCCGGAGACCGGAGCGTGAATTTCAGTGTAACCGAGATTCAGTTCCGCGACCTTCTGCTCGGCCTGCGCCGCACGCAGATTGGCCTGCGCTTCCTGATAGGCGTTTGTCCGTGTGTCGGCCTCGCGTACGGTCAGAATGCGGGTCGCGACCAGCTTCTGCGCCCGCTCGTGCTCGTTCCTGGTAAAGTTGACCCGGGCCTGTGCCGCACTCACCCCGGCTTTTGCCCGGGAAAGATCGGCAAGGAAGGGTTCCGGATCGATGCTGACCAGAAGGTCGCCGGCCCTCACCAGACTGCCTTCGCGGAAATGAATGGCCTTGACCTGACCTGCCACGCGAGACCGGATTTCGACCCGTTCGATGGCTTCAAGGCGGCCGGAAAATTCCTTCCAGCCAATCAGATCCTTTTGAAGAACGGCCGCGACCGAGACCGGGATTGCGCTCGGTGCCTGGGCGGCTGCCTGCGGCTTTTCTTCGGAAAAGGATTGCGGTAACGAGATAAGCCCGCCGCCAACTATTGCGGCGACGGTCACGCCTGCCAATATGAACCTGTACCCACGTCCTGTGCTCTTTGTACCAGCCATCGGATCGCTCCATCCGCAAATTTGTACCGATTGGTATGAAATTGTCGGACACATATGGCTGGTGGACATTCGATGTTCAACACCCCACCTTACCGATCAGTACAAAAAAATTATTGGAGGAGACTAAATCATGGCCCGGCCGCGGGAATTCTGCGTCGATACCGCTCTCGACCGCGCTCTTGAAGTGTTCTGGCAGAGCGGATTTGAAGGCACCAGCATCTCGCGCCTGACCGAGGCCATGGGCATAAACCGCCCAAGTCTCTACGCCACTTTCGGAAACAAGGAAGAGCTCTTCCAGAAGGCGATGGACCGGTATATCAGCCTCAAGAATGACTATTTCGATCAGGCGATGGCCGCAGCGGAGCCGAAAGAGGTTGTTGAGCGGCTGTTGATGGAAGGGGCGGCGGTGCTGACCGATCCGGACCATCCGGTGGGCTGTCTCGCGGTTCAGGGCGCGCTGAGTTGCAGTGCCGAAACCGAGCGGGTCCGGGACGAGCTGGCAAAGATCAGGACGTCTTTTCAGGACAAGCTGCGTGAGCGGTTTACGAAAGACCTGGATGAGGGGCGCCTGCCTCCTGAGGCGGATCCTGCGGCTCTGGCCGGTTTTGTTTCAACGGTGAGCTATGGCATGTCCGTCCAGGCAAGTGGCGGGGCGAGCCGGGAAGATCTCGAGGTCGTGGCGCAAACGGCATTGAAGGCCTTTCCCGCCTGAATAGGCGGGGCATGTTGAATTATCTCCCCGGACTTTTAGAGCTCGGATTTTATCCTCAGGATTTGTCGCCCCTGAATACTTTGGGCGGCGAAAAAATCACTCTTGGGTAAAATTGATAAAGATCAAAAAATAAGAAAAACCAAACCAAAGGCTGTTTTTCGATAAAGCATTCAGACTTAATTTAAATGTTTGTTAATTTCTTGCGGCTTCTATTAACCGCTAATCGCCTGATCGTCGGGCTATTGGGGTTACGGTTTGAATGTGAGGTTGCAATGAATTCGGTCTTTCTGCGGTTTGCCGCTCTTTTGATCGTGGCGTGTCCAATTCTGATCTCAGAGGCGCACGCGCAGACAAATCCTCCGCCTGTGGAAATCCTTGACGAAAAGGCAATCGCTGAAATTCGTGAGTGGCTTTCCAGTCCTGTCGTTGAGATGTCCGTTACCGCACATAACAGGCAGTATGAAGGGGTCGATCAGTCACAGATCGATGCGCTTGATCAGGCATGGCGGGCTGAGCGGGAAAGCGCTGATCAGCCATTGATCGCAGCTACCCTCAGCAGTCCCCTTTCCACCTATCTGACGCAAATACAGGCCGCCTCCGGCGGAATTTTCACGGAAATTTTTGTCATGAATGCCTACGGTTTGAATGTGGGCCAAAGCGCCATCACGTCCGACTTCTGGCAGGGTGACGAAGCTAAATTCCAGAAGACGTTCCTGGTCAGTCCAACGGCTGTTTTTGTCGATGAGCCGGAGTTCAACGAGAAAAGCAAGACGTGGCGTACCCAGGTGAATTTGACCTTGGCGAAAGACGGTAAGCCGATCGGAGCGGTTACCGTCGAGTACAACCTGAGCGAGTTGGCGCGCCGTCGCGGGATGATGTGACGCCGTCTGACCAATGGTTACCAAGGAAACATGAAATGAATTTTCTGCAAAACCTCAAGATCTCACGGAAACTCGCGCTTTGCTTCTCCATCATTATCGCAATGACGGTTTTGACGGCCATTCTGGCTTTTGCTGCCATGGAGCAAATCAAATCCGCGGAAGCCGAAAGTCAGAAAGCCGATCAGCTTGGCGATACCTATCTCGAGTATGAGCGGGCTTTCGCACTCAAACGTCAGGGATTGCTTTACTACCTGCTGACGGGAGACCGCACCGGGCTGGATCAATACGAGGAGATGTCGCCGAAGATTGATGCCGCCGTTTCGACGCTTCGTGAGCAATCGGCCGATTTGCCGAATGTTTCCAACCTCGTGGATACGCTGGTTGTCGAATATACGAAATGGCTGGACGTTTATGCGGCGGAGCAGGTCCGGCTCATGAGTAACTATCTGACAGTAAACCAGGCACGCGCTATCGAGGTCACCGGAGAGCCGAGGATCGCGATCGACAAGTTTACTGAAGCAGCTGCCAAGCTGGAGCGGGAACTTTCCGCCATTTCGTCCGATGCCATTACAAGGCGGGATGCCGCGATGAGCAGCTTCACCGTGACCATGATCGTCTCGATCGCTCTGGTGATTGTTGTCGCCGTTGCCTCTGCCTTCGCGATGAGCCGCTCGATTGCGACTCCGATCGGCAACATGACCGCACTGATGGAGCAGATGGCCAACGGCAATCTCGATATCATGGTGTCCGGTACGGAGCGGAAAGACGAGATCGGGAGCATGGCCGCGACCGTCGAGATCTTCAAACAGAACGGCCTCGAGCAACGTGAACAGAAAGCACGCGAGGCGGAACAGCAGGCGCAGGAAAGCGAGCGCCACCAGAAGATGGAAGGCTACACCCGCTCTTTCGACGAGGAGATGGTGAGCGCGCTGAAAATCGTGGAAGAGGCTGTGAACAGCGTTCGCGTTTCGTCCGAAACAATGGCGGCGAACGCCCAGAACACGACGGGTCTTTCGCGGGATGCGGCGGCGGCGATCGAGGAGGCAAATGCCAATATTCAGACGGTGGCGTCCGCAACGACCGAGCTGTCGTCCTCCATCAACGAGATCTCCTCGCAAATGGCCCAGGCATCAACGGTGACCCGTGCGGCTGTCGGGGAAGTCGAGACGACGAACACGCGGGTCGGGGCTCTTAACGAAGCCGCTGAAAGTATCGGTCAGGTCATTCAGATCATTGACGAGATCGCCGAGCAGACCAATCTGCTTGCCCTGAATGCGACCATTGAAGCCGCCCGTGCCGGAGAGGCCGGTAAGGGCTTTGCGGTTGTTGCCAGCGAAGTGAAGAGCCTGGCGACCCAGACCAGCAAGGCGACTGAGGAAATCAGCCAGAAAATCGCGGAGATCCAGAGTGAGACCAGTGCCGCTGCGGAGGCGGTGCTTGGTATCGGGAATACGATCAACAAGATTGACGAGCTGACTGCCGTGGTTGCCAGTGCGGTCGAGGAGCAGGGGGCCGCGACCAATGAAATCGCGCAAAATATCGAACAGGCTGCTGCCGGCACGCAGACCGTTGCCCAGGTTGTCGAGACGGTGTCCTCCGCCGCCGGCGAGACCGGGCAGCTTGCCGAGAGCCAGCAGACCGTTGTCGCCGAGTTGAGTGAGCGGAACCGCAAGCTCAAAGGCGAAATCGATCAGTTCCTGGGGAATGTCCGGGCGCTCTAGATCGAGAGCCTCATATGTAATTGTGCGGGCCGGTCGTTCTGCGACCGGCCGGTTCTTTATTGCAGAGGCGGTTGTCTATCGCGGAGCGGTTCATTCGTCGACGGGGAGCACAATCTGCATGATCAGACCGCCCTCCGGATGGTTCTGCGCGACGGCGGAGCCGCCATGCGCCTGCACCACGCTGCGGGTAATCGCAAGACCAATACCCTGTCCCGCCGAGGGCGGGATGCGGCCGCCCGGCGCTCTGTAGAAGGGCTCGAAGATGCGCCGCAGATCCGAGGAGCGGAGACTTTCGCCACGGTTCTCTATCGTCAGCGTGACGCGCTCCTCTGACACCGAAACCGAGATCCTGATGGTGCTGTCTTCCTGCCCGTAGATGACGGCGTTGCGGATCACATTCTCGATTGCGCTTGCCAGAAGCATCTGGCTGCCGCGCACGGCCATTGGCGCGGACGGGCTTTCAAAGGCGATAGCCTGTCCCTTTTTGCGCGCTTCGAACTGTGCGTCGTCGATCAGGGATGACAGCAGGGCCTCGATATCAACGCGTCCCTTGCGGATGTCGACCGCACTGGGATCGACTTGTGCAAGCATCAGGATACGATCGATCATGCTGGCGAGCGCATGGGCTTCCTTGTCCAGGCGCTCGAGCCATTTTTCATCGCCGGAGCTGGTCTCGGCGCGCAGCAGTTCGATCGCCAGCTGTAGGCGGGCGAGGGGCGATTTCAGCTCGTGCGAGACATCCCTGAACAATTGGCGCTGGTTCTGGAACTGATCCTGAATGCGTTCCGCCATGGCATCGAAATCGGCGGCGAGTTCACCGATCTCGTCATCGCGGGAAAGCGCTTTGACGCCGACCCGTTTTGAATATTCGCCAGCGGCCACGCTCTGCGTGACTTGGCGAAGGTCGATGATGGGGCGGACCAGGGACCGGGTAAGAAACAGGGTTATGATCGCGATCAGGATGACGGCGATCAATGCGGCACTGCCGATCCGGTAGAGTATCGGAAAGTCGAAGAATGGCGTTTGCTCGTCCATTACCAGAAGCCGGTATCCGGCGAGCAGATTGACCGGAACAGGAGAGATCACCGCGGGGCCGCGGCCCGGAGGGCCTTCGCGCACGGTGGTTCGGTCTTCCGGTGACATACGGGCCCAATGTTCAAGATGCGGCGGTACCGGATGGCCATCGACGCTCATGCCTTCAGCGTCGATCAGGAAAGTCGCCAGCTTGTGCTGATACTGGCGTTTTTGCCATTCGGTGAAAGCTGCGAGCCCGCCCTGTTTGTATGCGGTGCCGGCATCTCTTGCCAGAACCTCCCAGTTAAGAGGGGGAGGGCTGACGGCGCGCGCCACCAGCACAGTCGCGGTTACCGCGCCAACGGCAATCAAGACCTGCGCGACCAGGAGCAGCAGAAAGATGCGGCGATAAAGACGAAACGAGGGGAGCTGCATCGGCCAGATCAACCGGATACCAGAAGCTGATAGCCAACGCCCCTGACGGCTTGAATCCGGTCCCGCCATTCGGGGTGGACCGAAAGTTTCTTGCGGATATGGCTGACATGCACGTCGAGTGCCCGGTCATAGGGAGAGAGGGAGCGGCCTAGCGCGGCCTGGCTCAGGTCATCCTTCGGGATCGGGATGCCGGCATGGCGCATCAGATAGTGCAGCACGCCGAATTCAGTGCTGGTGAGGGAAACCGGGTCACCGGCGAGTTCGGCACGTCTTTCACTGGGCGTTAATGTGAGCTCGCCGACCTGGATCGGCTTCTCGGTTTCCTGAAGCCGGTCTCCAAGATCCGGCCGGGCCCGGCGGACAAGCGCCTTGAGACGGGCCGCCAATTCTCTTGGGTTCGCTGTCTTTTCGACATAATCGTCGGCCCCGACTTCCAGGCTGACGATCCGCTCGGTCTCGTCCGTGTTCGCGGTCAGAATCAGAAGAGGGATCCAGTCGCCGGACTTGCGCAAACTGGTCAGGACATCGAGGCCGTTTGGCGCCGGCATCATCAGGTCCAGGCAAACCGCGTCCGGACGGTTTTCGCCGGATAGGAGGCGTTCAAGAGCGTCCTGCCCGCTATGCAGCATGTCCACCTCAAACCCTTGCGAGATAAGATAGGTGCCAAGCAGTTCACAAAAATCGGGATCGTCGTCGATTAAAAGAACTCGGGCCATCACGGAGCACCTTGCCAGTCGTGGGTGCCGGGCGTTCCCTGCACATTCATCACAATAGGGGCTTGTTAGCAGGGCCATGAGCCGTGGGCGAACCGATTTTACATTTCTTAACCTGATGCAGACCCACATTTACAGGCGGGTTTCTTAGTGTATGGCCGCCGAATGCTGATAAATCCATTTGCTTCTCTTTCGGGAGGCGCGGGCGGAAGGCATTCGATGAATATCGTCCAGAATGGGGGTACGTCACGATGACCACGATCAGCTCGGATATCTCGAGCCTGCTTCCGAAGGCGAGTGCTTTCGGGACACCGTTGACCGAAGAAGAGAAATCGACGGTCGAAGAAATCCTGTCGCAGTATGATGCCGATTCACTTACCGAGGAAGATGAGGAAACACTCAAGCAGGCGTTGAGCGATGCGGGTGTTAAGCCCTCGCGTGAGCTCGGAACGCTTCTTGAGGAATCCGGATTTGACGCTGCCATTGCGAAGCCAAGTGGTCCGCCGCCGGGTGGACCTGGCGGTCCCGGAGGTCCGGGCGGCCCTGGAGGCCCGGGTGGTCCCGGAGCCGCTGGAGAATCCGAGGATCTGATCTCCCAGGAAGGGTTGCAGACACTCACATCCATTCTCGAAGAATACGATCTGGAAAACCTGAGTGAAGACGATGTTACGTCCATTCAGGACAAGCTGGCCGAGGCTGGTTATGCCGGACAGGGCTCAGTCGTCAACCTGGGCGCTTGACCGTTAAGGGCAAGGGCTGGCAATGGAGCCAGCCCTGCCGGACCGGCTCAATTTAACCGGCGTCGATGGCACGGGCGCGTTTCAGACTCGCATCCAGTGCGTCCGGCCATCGTGACAGGGCGCCTGTCTCCTCCAGCACCTTAAGGCCTTCCTCGCTGATGCCTCCCGGCGTCAGAAGTTCGTTGAGCAGTTCCCGGGGCTTTACGGCCTTGCCTTCGATCACGGCTGCGGCCGCCGCTTCGGTCATGTGGGCGGTGAGAGTGCGCGCGGAGACGGAGGAGAGGCCGTTCGCCTCTGCCCAGCCGGCGACTTCGTCAATGAAGGCATACATCATTGCGTAGTACGCGCCGAAAATGCTGGCGGTGTCGAATTCGGCTTCATCTTCAAAGGGAAGGGCCGGGCCGAGCCGCGCGAGAATAGCGCTTGCTTCAGGATCGTTCGGGTGAAAAGTCGTCGGACTCCGGCGGATACGGCTGGCCGCGATTGGCATGGCCCGCACCGCAATGGCCGGGGCAACGGCGGCCTGGATGGTGTTAAGGCGGATCCCCGCAGCAATGGAAACGACGCGCTGTCCGGCGCGCCAGGGCAAACCCGTTGCTGTTTCGGCGATCTGTCCGGGGCGGGTCGACAGAAAAACCAGGTCCGACCGCTGAACGACCTCCGCATTGTTGGCTGCAATGGTGCATCCAAAGCGCGCGGAAAGCTCCGCTGTGCGTGACGTGCTTCTGGGGGAAAGAATGAGAAATGTCCCGGCCCCAGCCAGGCCCTCTGCCAGGCAGGCGCCCAGATATCCCACTCCTATAATGCCGATATTTGTCACGGTGCGTCTCCCAGATTTTGCCGTAACAATACGCAAGTGCGCGTGCTTACAGACAAGTGCGAATGTGGAAAGGACGCATCACTGCACTCTGCCGGAAACCAGCAGAGAATTGGTTAAGGCAAAGCTCTACTTTTCCGACTCAAAATCTCAGGGCCTATGAAATTTCTTTTATAATATTGTTCTGTTTATGCAGTTCATCGGCTGAAGCCGAATGGGTGTGCTCAACTTTGATGCTCCGGGGCATTTTCGATATTCAGCATTTTGAACCTCGAAGTTTTCGAACCCACTCACAACGCTAAATTTGTGTAAGGTTGATCATCCGGTTAACCAAGAGAGTGAAGAGTAATGCCCATACAGACACTCGTTGAAGCAGGAGACTTGGTTGTTTTTCGTGTGGATGGGCTGGTTACGGCAGAGCAGGCAGTTGCAGCGATCAAGAACCATTATTCGCGGACACCGAGCAAATTCTGCATTTGGGATCTCAGTGGGGCGAGCCTCTCCGAAATTACCTATGACAGATTTCAGATGATCGTTGAGGCCGTTGGCGAATTTGCTGATGCTCGAGGTCCCGGCGCACGTACAGCGTTGGTGGCAGATGGTGATCTGAACCCCGTTCTAGCCAAGGCCCTGGCAGCACAGGTTCAGGTCAGTAAATTGGCTATCGAAACCAGGGTTTTCAGGGATCAGAAGACGGCCAGAACTTGGCTGCAGAATCCAGCATAGGGCGTTTACCCGGAAAGCTCTTGGTGGCTGGCGGGGCTCAGGCTGCACAAGAGCCGTCCCGTGATAACGGGATCTGAGTAGAAAGGGAATTTCGCCTGAAGCCTCGTTGCGGCCATAGGGCGATCCCATGGGGGCTTCCGAAACATTACTCACCGTCAAATTGATCGAACAACACGCAATCGCGCTTGCGAAAATCAATATGAAACAGAACTGATGTCGATTTTTAAGTGAGTAATCTTATTGATTGGTTGGAAGCAGAATTGGCGGAGGGGAAGAGATTCGAACTCTCGATACCGGTTTCCCAGTATAACGGTTTAGCAAACCGCCGCCTTCAGCCACTCGGCCACCCCTCCGCCGGAGTGACACAGCGGGTAAACCCGCCGCACGACGTATGCAGCGCCCCTTCTATGCGGCGGCCTGCCCACTGTCAATGAATGCCATTCATCAAACTGTATTTTTTTCCGGGGCAGGTGCGCCGCAATTTCAGGTTCCGCAAGAAAGTGAGGGTTTCAGCGGTTTTTTGCAGTCTTCAGAATGATGTCGCTCGCCTTCTCGCCAACCATGATGGAGGGGGCGTTGATGTTTCCGGACGTCACCGCCGGGAAGATCGAGGCGTCGGCGACACGCAGATTCTCAGTGCCATACACTTTCAGGCTCGGATCGACGACACAGGTCTGTGCGTCGGAACCCATCATGCA
>NZ_CAXBDC010000110.1:0-14057 GCF_963974195.1 uncultured Nisaea sp. | reverse complement strand
GAGGCATAGACGAAGCTCTTGCAGCCGCCGGGCCGGTCCATCAGGCCACGGACGAATTCCAGCATATTGGAATGGCCGACAAGGTTGCTGCGGACATAGTCGCCCGGATGGTCGATGGAATAGCGCACGCCGGCTTGCGCAGCGAGATGCACCACCCGGTCGATATCGGGATAGCGCGCCGTCAGTCCCATGACCGCGTCCGTATCAGCGATCTCCAGCTCCTCGAAGGTAAAGCCGTTCCGGCCTTCGATGTTTTTCAGACGGGCCTGCTTCAGGGCCGGGTCGTAATAGCTGTTGAGATTGTCGATCCCGACAACGCGTTCGCCGCGTGCCAGCAGCAGCTCCGCCACATGCATGCCGATGAACCCTGCAGCGCCAGTCAGAAGTACCGTCATAAGCCTCTTCCGGGTCGGTGAAAGACGGGGAATTCCGGGGCCTCTTATGCCGGAAGGAATCCGGGGCGCCAAGCACCGGAAACAGGAATTTCACATTCGCGGGTTCGTAGCCGGGGCATGCTTTTCATTTCGTGCGGACCTCGATTAACGAAAAACTGCGTCGTTCTGTCGCGTCACACTATCAATTTCTTGCGTATTTGCCCGGCAGCCTCCGGCACCGATTGCCGCACCCCCGATGCAGGCATACCTTAATTACAAATGAAACAAATGGAGTGCCGGGACAATCGGCACCCAGAATTGCCGGGGAGATATCATGACGGCACTCAAGCCCGTCTCGCTCGACGACAAATACGCCCTCGACCGGGGGCGGGTTTACATGACCGGCATCCAGGCGCTCGTGCGCGTGCCCATGGCACAGCGACAGCGCGATGCAGCGAGAGATCTCAACACCGCCTGTTTCATCTCCGGCTATCGCGGCTCCCCGCTCGGCACCTACGACATGCAGCTCTGGCGCGCCCGCGCGTTCATGCAAAAAAACAATATCGAATTCCAGCCGGGCCTGAACGAGGATCTCGCCGCCACCGCCGTCTGGGGCAGCCAGCAGACCGGCCTCTATCCCGGCGCCAAATATGACGGCGTGTTTTCCATCTGGTACGGCAAGGGCCCCGGCGTCGACCGGTCTGGCGATGCCTTCAAACACGCGAACTTCGCCGGCACGGCGGAGCATGGCGGTGTCCTGGCGATCGCCGGTGACGACCATGTCGCCAAATCCTCCACCATCCCGCACCAGAGCGAATATGCCTTCATGGATGCCTGCATTCCGATGCTGCATCCGGCAGGCGTGCAGGATGTGCTGGATTACGGACTTTACGGCTTTGCCATGTCCCGGTTCAGCGGCTGTTGGGTCGGGCTGAAGGCGACGGCGGAGAATATGGACAGCTCCGCCTCCATCGATATCGACCCGCTGCAACTTGAAATCGTGACCCCCGACGATTTCCCCATGCCCAAAGGCGGTCTCAACGTGCGCTGGCCGGACCCCTGGCTGGAGCAGGAGGAACGGCTGCACAGCCACAAGCTGCCCGCCGTGCTCGCCTTTGCCCGGGCCAACAGGCTCGACAAGGTGATGCTGGACAGCCCGAAGCCCCGGATCGGCATCATCACCGTCGGCAAGTCCTATCTCGACGTCCGTCAGGCGCTCGACGATCTCGGCATTTCCAATGAAGAGGCCGCCGATCTCGGTCTCAGGATCTACAAGGTCGCCATGCCCTGGCCGCTGGAGCCGGAAGGGCTGAAGGAATTCGCCGCCGGGCTCGAGGAAGTGCTGGTGATCGAGGAGAAGCGCCCGCTGATCGAGGATCAGGTGAAGCAGATCCTGTTCGATCTCGCTGACCGGCCGCGCGTCATCGGTAAGCGGGACGAAACCGGCGCCACCATCATGCCGACCAATGGTGAGCTGTCCGCCAGCAGCATCGCCCGGCTGCTTGCCCGGCGCATCCTGAAGCTGCGGGACCATGCCCGCCTGCGCGACCGGCTGGCCTTCCTTGAGGATCACGCCAAAACCGCGCTGAAGCCGGTGACGGACTTCCAGCGCATCCCCTATTTCTGTTCCGGCTGCCCGCACAACACCTCGACGAAAGTGCCGGACGGCAGCCTCTCCTTCGCCGGTATCGGCTGCCACTTCCTCGCAAGCTGGATGCCGCACCGGGAGACCAAGACATTCACCCAGATGGGCGCCGAGGGCACGCCGTGGATCGGCATGGCCCCCTTCACCGACTACAAACACATGTTCGTCAATCTGGGCGACGGCACCTACACCCATTCCGGCCTGCTGGCGATCCGCGCCGCCGTCGCCGCGAATGTGAACATCACCTACAAGATCCTCTATAACGACGCCGTCGCGATGACAGGCGGCCAGCCGGCCGAAGGCGCCTTCTCCGTGCTGGAGATCGCCAATCAGGTCGCCGCCGAACGGGTTGCCGCCCTGCGCATCATCACGGACGAGCCGGATAAATATCCGCTTGGCACAAACTGGCCCGATTTCGCCACCCTGCACCACCGGGATGAGCTGGATTCCGTGCAGAAGGAACTGCGCGAGACCGAAGGCGTCACCATCATCCTGTACGACCAGACCTGCGCCACCGAGAAGCGCCGCCGGCGCAAGCGCGGCCTGCTACCGGAGCCGGAAAAGCGGCTGTTCATCAACCAGCAGGTCTGCGAGGGCTGCGGCGATTGCGGCGTGCAATCCAACTGCGTCTCGCTGACCCCGGTGGAGACCGAATTCGGCCGCAAGCGTGCCATCGACCAGAGCTCCTGCAACAAGGATTATTCCTGCGCCAAGGGCTTCTGCCCGAGCTTCGTCAATGTGGTCGGCGGCGGTATCCGGAAGAAAACCGGCGCTCAGCCGGAAACATCGGCCCGGGCGGACATCTTCCCGATTCTGCCGGAACCCGTGCTTCCCGCACTGGATCATCCCTACAACATCGTCGTCACCGGTATCGGCGGCACCGGCGTTGTGACCATCGGTGCCCTGCTCGGCATGGCCGCGCATCTGGAAGACAAGGGTGTCACCGTCCTCGACCAGATCGGCCTGGCCCAGAAGAACGGCTCCGTCGTTACCCATGTCCGGCTGGCGAAAAAGCCGGGGGACCTGCATGCGGTGCGGATCGCTGCCGGGTCGGCAAATCTGCTGCTGGCCTGCGACATGATCACGGCGGTCGGCGTCGACAGCCTGTCAAAGCTCAGCCTTGGCGACACCACAGCCATCGTGAACATCCAGCAGACCATGAACGGCGCCTTCACCCAGAACCCGGATCTGCAATTCCCGGCCGAAGCGGTGAAAGCGGCGCTCAAAAGTTCCTGTGGCGAGAATTCGACCCACTTCCTGGATGCGAACCGGATCGCCACCGCCCTGCTCGGCGACAGCATCGCCTCCAACCTCTTCATGCTTGGCTATGCCTACCAGCTCGGCCAGGTGCCGCTGACGGGCGAGGCCATCCTCAGGGCCGTCGAGCTGAACGGGGTCGCGGTCGATTTCAACAAAAAGGCGTTCCTCTGGGGCCGCCGGGCCGCGCATGATCTTGCCACTGTCGAAAAAGCCGCCGCCCCGGTGGTGGAGCAGCCGAAGCATCTCGATCTGGCGAAATCTCTCGACGAGACCATCGAGCGGCGCATCGCCGAGCTCACCGCCTATCAGAATGCCGGTTATGCCGCGCGCTATGCCGGGTTGGTCGAGACCATTCGAGCGGCAGAGGAGCGGGTCCTGCCCGGCTCCGAAAAACTCTCAGAGGCCGTGGCTCGCTATGCCTACAAGCTGATGGCCTACAAGGACGAGTACGAGGTCGCGAGGCTCTACACCGATCCGGCCTTCCGGCAGCAGCTCGACGAGCAGTTCGACGGAAAATTCAAGCTTGAAGTAAATCTCGCGCCACCGCTTCTGGCCCAGCGCGATCCGGAAACCGGGGAGCTGAAAAAGCGTGCTTACGGGCCATGGATTTTCACCGCCTTCAGCCTTCTGGCGAAACTGAAGGGCCTGCGCGGAACCGCCTTCGATCCGTTCGGCCGGACAGAGGAACGGCGTACCGAACGCCGGCTGATCGAGGAATATTTCACGGACATGGAAGAGGTCGCGCGCGGCCTCTCGTCCGCGAACCACGCCGCCGCAGTCACCCTCGCCTCCGTGCCCGACCATATCCGCGGTTATGGTCATGTGAAGGAACGGCATCTGAAGAAGGCAGCCACGCGCCGGGAAGAGGCGCTCGAGGCCTTCCGCAACCCCGAAGCGACCCGCGACGCCGCCGAATAAATGGCCCGACAAACGGCAAGACCGGCTCCTATCTCCGGGACCGGTCTTGCATACGCCCGCACCCACCCCATTTCATCCTGATGGCGCGCAGCAGGACTCTCTTCAAACGCATCACATTGTTCGGTCTGGTACTGGTCGGTCTGCTCGGCCTGCCACTGGCAGCCAGTGCCGTCGGCAAATGGGCGGAGGGTCCAACGCACTGGAGCCAGGCACGGCGGGATTCCGCCGAGATCGCGCCTCCCGCCGCGACCACTCCGGAAGCAGTGATCCAGGTCTATGCCGCCCGCGCCTGGAGCTGGCGCGGCATCTTCGGCGTGCATACCTGGATCTCGGCCAAACAACCGAATGCCGATCATTACATGCGCTTCGAGGTGATGGGCTGGCAGTTGCGCCGCTCCGATACCGCCGTGCGGGTGACAAACGGCAACCCCGACGGCTACTGGTTCGGCTCGAAGCCGGAGCTGCTGCGGGATATCCGCGGCCCGGAAGCCGAAGCCCTGATCCCCCGCATCGCCGCCGCCGCGCAATCCTATCCGCATGCCGGTACCTACCGGGTCTGGCCCGGCCCGAACAGCAACACCTTCACCGCCCATATCGCCCGGCAGGTGCCCGAACTGCGTCTCGACCTGCCGCCGACCGCCGTCGGCAAGGATTTCATTCCCGAAGGCGGTCTGTTCGCCAAAGCACCCAGCGGCACCGGCTACCAACTCTCACTCTACGGCCTCGCCGGAGTGATGCTGGCCTTGGAAGAAGGCGTCGAAGTGAACATGCTCGGCCTGACACTTGGTATCGACCTGAAGAACCCGGCCCTGAAGCTGCCCGGCGTCGGTCGCATCGGGATGCCGGACTGAACGCCCCCTGTTTGTTATCCCGGCCCCCGAGCCGGGACCTTTGTGATCGTAGAGCGGGATGATCCTAGAATGAGGAAGTCATCCGAAAGGTCCCGGATCAGGTCCGGGAAAAACAGGAGTGATCATTCTAAACGGCCGATATCTTGACGGCCTTTCTACGAGACCTTATCCACGCCTAGGAGGTTACCGGCGCCGCTCTGCGGCTCGTTGCCCCGAGTTCCCTGGACCAGCGCTGCATGATTTCGACATCCGAGAGGCCACTTTCGTCCCCTCCCTTGAACAGCACATTTCCATGCATGGCATGGCTTCGGGCCGCCTCGCGGGCTTCGCTTGGTGACATGCCGAAATGATCCCGGAACCGGGTGGAAAAATGGCCGGCATTCACGAACCCGTATTCGAGCGCGATATCAAAAACACCGCGCTCGATATTGCCAGGCGCAGCCAACGCCTTGAAAACAAGCATCAGTCTCCGGCGCTGAATGTAATCGCGCACGCCTCCTTGTGTTTTCAATATCCGATAGAGCGTCGCCCGGGACATCCGGAAATGAGCGCATATCCTCTCAACGCCGAGGCCGGGATCGCCCAAATTCTGATCTATATATCTTTGCAAGGCAGTGAGCACACCTGACTGCGCCTCCATGGAAGAAGGATCACCAGCCGTGACCAGAGCGCGCAGCAGGCCCATCAGGCTTTCGGTCAGAACCGGCGCATCGCTGGCGGACGTGCCAGGCATGGTCGTGCGAAGAAGATGAAAGAAGCCGGAGAGCAGTTTCCCCGAGGTCGTATCGCCATCAAAGATCAAGCCGCGCGCTTCGCCCAATGCCGGCAAATCGGCGATCACCCGGTCCCGCGGCAGGATGATGGAAAGCACTTCCGCATCTGAGCAGGATGCATCCACCTCATATCCAAGATTGACGGCATAGACCCCGTTCGTATCGAGCACAAAGTCCGTGCCGCCGTTCTCGCACCGATTCCGGCCGCTGATATAGACCTGCAGGCCGATATGATCGGAATCGTCATTCCGCCGCAGCCAGGAGCTGTCCCGGACAAACTTCTGCCCCGAAAACTTCGTGTCCATGAACAGGAAGCCACCGGCATTGTACATGTGGATTTCCGGCACCTGCGGTGGGTTTCGCGGGTCCGCAAGGGGAACGGAGTCGAAATAGGGGACGATGGCCTGCCGCCAATGCCAGAAAAGTTCCTCCGGCGGCAACATGCCAGGCAAGAGCGATAATGACGGAATTCGCGGTTCTGTTTCCAACGCGCTCACCCTTTCTGGACTGATGCGTTTGAACCCCCATCGAATTTCAACTGGGCCCAGAGACTCAATACAACGGTATGAGACATCCGCATAAACATATTGAGACACCCAGAAAAGCAGCCCGGCCCCGGCATTGGTAGAATTCCACTTGGGCTTTCGACCTTCTTTTCGGATTTATTTTAAGTTTAAAGCCCGTCTACAGCGCCAACAGACCTGTAAATGCAGAAGCAGAAACAGGTCAGAGCAAAGAATAGCAACTCGGTTCGGTCTTGGCGGCGTCACGCAACGCTCAAGACCGTTCCTTTTCTCTCTTGGGCAGAAAGCCCGCGGCGAACAAATGCACAACACGAGACTCTAGGAATGACCATCAGGTTCAGCCATGACAGTCAGGCACTGTCCGGCTTCGCCCTGAATCCACGGCTGCATTGGCGCGGTCATGCGTCCCGGAATCGCCTCTTTCATCTGCCTAACGCCAAAACCGCACCGCTGACAGCGGCTCCGACAAAGCCTTGGTCTGCAGCAAGACATCCGAGACAGCATCTCCTCGCCATCATAAAAATGGGCACCCTCCGTCATGAAAAATCACGACACCATTCTGTTCGTCGATTCCTCCGTCCGGCATGCACATCTTCTGGTGGAGGGGCTCGATCCGGATGCCCGGGTGCACCGGTTGTCTGCTTGGGGTGATCCACTCTCCGAAATTGCCTCGGTCGTCTCCCGCGCGGCGCCGGTCGGGCACATTGCTATCCTGACTCATGGCAGCCCTGGAACATTCACGCTTTCGGGACAACGGATCGATCGGGAAACGCTCGTATCCTCCGCCGAGACGCTGGCCAAAATCCGCGTGGCACTGGCGCCCGGCGCGGACGTCCTCCTCATGGCCTGCTCGACTGGCGCGCACCAGGCCGGCCGGGTGTTCATCGCCGGACTGGAAGCTCATCTCGGCGTGCCGGTCCATGCTTCGGAAACCGATCTCGGTGCGGACGCCGGGTGGAACGGCCTGGCGGCGGCAGCCACCATCTTCGCCCCGTCCGCGCTCGCTTCCTATCCGGAGCGGTTGGCCCCCTCAGTGATCAGCGGATCGAGCGGCAACGACACGCTTACCGGAACAACCGCCTCCGACACAATCAGGGGCTATGACGGCAACGATGTCATCTCCGGTCTCGCCGGCGACGACGACATCGCCACCGACGACGGAAACGACCTCATCTACGGCGGTGACGGCAACGACACGATCTCCTCTTATGATGGCACCGATACGGTCTATGGCGACGCCGGCAACGACTTGTTAGTAAGTCGAACGGGTAACGACCTCATCTATGGCGGCGACGGCAACGACACGCTCAGCGGAAACGATGGCAACGACACTCTCTATGGCGATGCCGGGAACGATCTGCTTTATGGTGGTGGAGATGCTGACCTGCTGATTGGCGGAGCCGGCAACGATACATTCAAAGGCACCGCTTCCGAGTTTAACGGCGACACCATTTCCGGGCTTGAGGCGGGAGACACCATCACCGTCACCACTGCCGGCCCGGATGCCAGCGCCCTGAACGGGACCACGCTCGGCAGCACCATCGACCTCGGCAGCGGCTACACCCTCAACCTGTCCGGCGCCGCCTCCGACCTGACCCTCTCGGCCGTGACCAGCGGCAGCACCACGACCTTCACTTTCGCCGCAGCCGCGAGCGGAAGCTCTTCCAGCGGGAGCGCATCCGGCAGCGGGTTGACGGTGACGAACCAGACATCGGAAGACACCGCCGGCACGGCTACAGGCCGGACACTTGTGAACAATACCGGCAGTACCGCCTCCGGTGCTCTGGTGCAAAATAGCGGTAACGGCAACACCGTCACCGCGACCCTGCCAAGCGGCCTATCGCTGACCAATTCCGGCACTTCGAGCGCCGTCACCTCGACCGCCGCGACCACCTCCCTCACGCAACAGATCCAGACAACCGAGCCGGTCGCGAGCGCACAAAGCTTCCTCATCGGCCACGGCCAGACCTTCGTCAATGGCACCGGTGGTATGGCGCTGGATGTCCGGACCATCGGTTTCTCCGGCTCCGGCTCCACGATACAGACCGTTCAGATCACCGGTACTTCTTCCAGCACCTCCGGCTCCGAAGCTTTCGTCATCGACACGTCCGGCCTGCCCACAGGATCGACCGTACAACTCGACAATATCGAGTTCGCCGCCATCGTCGGCAGCGCCACCGTGAATGGAGGTGGCGGCCAGAACTATGTGGTCGGCGACGATGCCGCACAGTTCATCTCCCTCGGCGCGGAGGATGACACGCTGGCAGGCGGCGGCGGCAACGACACCGTCGGCTCGGCCTGGGGCGAGGATATCGTCTATGGCAATCAGGGCAGCGATTATGTCTTCGGCGGCGCCGGTATGGATACGCTCTATGGCGGCCAGGACAACGACACGGTGTTCGGCGGTAACGACAATGACGTCGCCTACGGCAACCTCGGCATGGATACCCTCTCCGGCGGCGAGAACGATGACCTGCTCTATGGCGGTCAGAGCGACGATATCGCCTATGGCAATACCGGAAACGACACCCTCCACGGCAACCTCGGCAACGACACGCTCTATGGCGGCCAGGGCGCGGATTATCTCGCCGGGGACAGCGGCGCGGACCTGCTCGTGGGCAATATCGGCAACGACACGCTCATCGGTGGTAACGGGGCGGATACCTTCCTCTTCACGGCGGGCGGCGGCCACGATCAGATCAACGACTTCCAGTCAGGCATTGACAGTCTGCAATTCGCCAGCGGGCTGACCTACACAGCGGCGGAGAATGCCGGCAACACAGTGCTCACACTATCCGACGGCGGCACAGTTACACTCATCGGCGTCAACCAGTCCGCTCTCGCGATCAATGTCACGGCGGGTTGGGATCTTCCGTAACCGCCCGGGCAGAGGCCGGAATCGGCAAGGATCTCATCCCGGAAAGCGGCCTGTTCGTGAAAGCGCCCAGCGGCACCGGCTGCCAACTCTTGCTCTTCGGCTTCGGCACCAAGAACCCTGCATTGAATCAGTCCGGCCTCCGCCGGGCCGGCATACAGGACTAGACGGCTGCCCGGGTTGCTGTGCGGCCGGACGCGCGGAGCTCCCGAGCCCAGCGCTCCATGACTTCCGCATCGCTTAATTCGTTACCGGGACTTTCCTGAAACAACATGTTGCCATGTCTGTGTTGGCTGCGGGCGGCCTCCCGAACCTCTTTCGGTGTCATTCCGAAATGCTCCCGAAACCGGGTGGACAGGTGACTGGGGCTGGTGAAGCCATATTCCAGCGCAATGCTATAGACCCCCCGATCCATATTTGCCGGTAAAGCCAGGGCCTTGAAGATGCCCATCAGCCGCCGCCTCTGGATATAATCCCGGACGCCCCCCTCCGCAGCGAGGACACGGTATAGCGTCGCCCGCGACATCTGGAATTGTCCGCAAATATTGTCGATGCCGAATTCAGGCGAGCCCAGATTTTGGTCGATATAGCACTGCAGCGCCATCCTGACACCGGAGTGCGCCTCGACAGACGAGGGATTTTCGGCAGCGAGCAAAATGCGCAACATACCGAGCAGGCTTTCGGTCAATATCGGAGCATCTCTGGCCGGTGCCGTTTTCATCACCTGCCGCAGTGAATGGAGAAAACCGCCGAGTAATGTTCCGGAAGTTCCGTGTCTGTCGAACAGCAAACCACGGGCTTCGGAGAGGCCCGGCAGTTCCTCCATCACCCTGTCGCGCGGCAGGATGACAGTAAGAACTTCGGCATCGCTGCAAAGCGCATCAACCTCATAGCCAAGATTGACGGCGTAGACCCCTTTTGTATCAAGCACGAAATCGGAGCCGCCGTTTTCACAGCAGCTCTGCCCCCGCAGGAAGATCAGCAGACCGATATGGTCTGAATCGTCATTGCGCTTCAACCAGCCCCTGTCGCGGATGAATTTCTGGCCGGAAAATTTCGTGTCCATGAACAGAAACCCGCCGGCATTATACATATGCACATCAGGGATCTGGGGCGGGTCGCGCGGATCCACGAGAGGTATGGAGTCGAAGTAAGGCGAGATTGCACGTCGCCAATGCCAGAAAAGTTCTTCCGGCGGCACAATACCCGGTGTGAGAGACACTGATGGAATCCTGGCTTCAGGTTCCATTTCACCCTCCGCATATGGTGGCTACATATCCGTGCCATTCGTCTCGCTCTACAATATCTTGAGACAATGACGCAATTTTTTTGAGACGGTAACGCAAGAACACGTCCATCATCTCGATTAGAATTTTATATATCTGCACCTTCTCCGCCCTTGCCGGCTTTGGCCCGCATTGGAAGATGTGGACAAGCGGACGTGCACAGCGTTCGCGAGACTGGAGGTCTAGACGGGCATGGCAAAGCGCCCGGCAATGATCGCTCTTTTCTGGGCAGAAAGCCTAGAGGAATGAACTATGAATCTTAGACTGCCCGACACACCCGCCCCCAGCAGTACGGGGTTTTTAAGCGAAAAACGGATTTCAGCCGCGACCTTTGCTGGCCACGCAAGAGCCCTGCGAGGAATATCCCTGTCTATCCCGCAGGCCTCCTATTGAACGGCAAACAACCGTCCGTGGCCCCTGGCTCCTGTCCCGACACACATACACCGCTCCCCCATTCACCTCTCCCCCATTCAAACGACAAGACAGCACCTGCCATGACCAATGCTCAAGCCATCCTCTTCGTTGATCCGTCCGTCACGCATTCTGAGATACTGCTTGCCGGCCTTGGCCCGGAAACGCGTGTTCACAGACTGTCGCCGAGCGGAAAACCCTTTGCGGAAATGGCAGATGCACTCTCCACCGGGACATCTGTCGGGCGCATTTCAATCCTGGCTCACGGCTCGCCCGGAACACTGACCCTCGCAGGACGGCAGATCGATCCCGGCGGACTCGCCGATGCGGCTCCCGATCTTGCCCGGATCGGCGCCGCGCTAGACCGGCCTGCGGAAGTTGTTCTCGTTTCCTGCGAAACGGGCCAGGGGGCAGAGGGACAGCTCTTCGTCAAAACCCTCGAAGCTGCTCTCGGCGTGCCTGTCCATGCCTCGAAAACGGTTCTCGGTGCCGGTACCGGCTGGCAAGGGCTCGCCCGCGCCGCGACGATCTTCGCGCCGACGGCGCTCGCCTCATATCCGGCGCGGCTGGTCGTCTCGATCGGCGATGCGGGGGACAACCTCATCGTCGGAACCGCGTCCGACGATACGCTCGACGGAGCAGGCGGCAACGACACGATCAGGGGCAATAACGGCAACGACACGATCACCGGCGGCGACGGAAACGATGAAATTTCGGCCGGCAGCGGAAACGACTCCATTCTGGGCGGCTCCGGTGACGACACGATCAGCGGCTTCGGCGGGAACGACCTGATCTATGGCAATGCCGGCGACGACCTTATCGGCACCGGCAACGCCAACGATACCATCTATGGCGGCGACGGGAACGACAGCCTCTATGTCCAGGGCGGCTCTGACCTGCTCTACGGCGGCGATGGAAATGACGTTATCTCAACCGGAGACGGTGGCGACACGATCTATGGCGAAGCCGGTGATGACAGCATCATCTTGGCCGGGAGCGCGGAGGTCTTCGGCGGCGACGGCAACGATACGATCAGTGGCTCGCTTGGGTCCGACACGATCAGTGGCGGCAATGGAGACGATTCCATCATCGGCGGCGGCAGTCTCGACTTCCTGACCGGCGGGGCCGGTAACGACACAGTCCTGGGCGGTGCGTCGAGTGACACCATCGACGCGGGGGACGGGAACGACGTTCTCTCCGGCGGCTCCGGCACCGACAATCTGATCGGTGGCGCCGGAAACGACACTTATATTGGCACCGAGGCCGAGGTTAACGGAGACACGATCACCGGGCTCGCGGCCGGGGACGTGATCGAGATCTCGGGCGACACCAGCTACGCGACCTCTCTTCATGGCACGAGTGTCGGCAACACCGTCACCATCGGCAGCAGCACGATCAATCTGACCAGTGCCGGAACCGGCCTCTATATTTCGGGCGCGGCCGTCGGCGGCAATTCAGTCCTGACGGTGACAAATACCGATCCTAACGTTTCGGCTGGAAATTCAGGTTCATCTGGGGCCGGCAACACCTTCACTGTGTCGAACCAAACGGCAGCCGATGCTGCAGGAACAGAGATAAACCGGACTCTGACAAACAATACCGGAAGTGCCGCCACGGGTAATCTGGTCGAGAATACGGGCAACGGTAACGTCGTGACAGTCACCCTGCCAACCGGCATGTCGCTGACCACATCCGGGAATGCGGCTGCGCAAACCGGCGGGAATGCGAGTACGACGCTGAACACGCAGATCCAGAACACGGAGACAGATCCCACCGCCCAGAGTTTCCTGACGGGGCACGGGCAGAATTTCCTCAATTCCGTGCCCGGCCTGTCGCTGGATATCCGCTCGATCAGCTTCTCCGGATCCGATGGCTCCGCCCAGACCGTCCAGTTCACCGGGCAGTCGAGCAGCGGTGGCGAAGCTTTCGTGATCGACGCCACCGGCTTGCCTTCCGGCTCAACGCTGCAGCTCGACAATATCGATTTCGCCGCCATCGTCGGTCAGGCCACCATTACCGGCGGAGCAGGCCAGGAATATATCGTCGGGGACAACGCCTCACAATTCATCTCCCTCGCGGGCGGAAGCGATACGATTGCCGGCGGCGGCGGGGCGGACACGGTCGGCTCCAACTGGGGAGACGATATCGTCTATGGCAACCAGGGTGCCGACAGTGTCTTCGGCGGCGGCGGTCTCGACACGCTTTTCGGCGGGCAGGACGCGGACAGTGTGTTCGGCGGCAACGACAATGACGTGCTTTACGGCAACAAGGGCAACGACGCTCTGACCGGCGGCGAGAACGAGGACCTGCTCTATGGCGGGCAGGATAACGATATCGTCTATGGCAATTCCGGGAACGATACCCTGAACGGGAATCTCGGCAATGACACCCTTTACGGTGGCCAGGGCGGTGACCTGCTTTTCGGTCAGTCCGGTGCCGATCACCTAGCCGGCAACCGTGGGGACGACACTCTTGCCGGAGGGGACGGGGCCGATACCTTCGTCTTCACCTTCGGTGGCGGTAACGATCAGATCACCGATTTTCAGGCCGGCATCGACAGCCTGCAATTCGGAGATGGACTGACTTACACTGTGTCGGAAAGCGCCGGGAACACGATCCTGACCCTTTCCGACGGCGGCACCGTCACCCTGATTGGCGTCAACCAGTCCGCACTCGGGATCAATGCATCATCGGACTGGGGTGTTATGTAACCGGTGGCCGGGCCGGGGGGCGAAATCGGCCGCTATTCCCTCCCATCGATGTCATCTTCATCCTCAACGCATAATCCCGGCCACCGAGCCGGGACCTTTTTGATCACAGGGCGGATATGATCGTAGAGGCAAGCATGGCCGAAAGGTCCCGGATCAAGTCCGGGAAAACGGTTATGGACGGTTGGGGCTATCGCTCCCCTATCCCGTGATCGCCTTCGTCTCCAGGAAATCCTCCAGCCCCATCGGGCCGTTCTCGCGGCCGATGCCGGATTGTTTGAAGCCGCCGAAGGGCACGTCAGTATCCGCGTAGTTACCGTTGATATAGACGTTTCCCGCCCGCAGTCGCCGCGCGACGCGCTGGGCTTTTTCCGGGTCTCCGGTCTGGATATAGGCGGCGAGGCCGTAGGGCGTGTCGTTGCCGATCCGGAC
>NZ_CAXBDC010000109.1:0-14334 GCF_963974195.1 uncultured Nisaea sp. | reverse complement strand
GCCGAAATGGCCCAGCACAAGGCATGTTCCCGCGCACCCGATCCGACGACCAATATCTTCATTTTCCTGTTCCCATGCTTTCACTCGGCGGCCTTGTAGCATAAATTCCTTTCATGCAAGACGACAGCGCGCCGCCGCTCGGCAATATTCCCGAATTCTCCGTCAGTGAGATCTCCCATCAGGTCAAACGCACCGTCGAGGGGGCGTTCGAGCATGTCCGCGTCCGGGGGGAGATTTCCCGGCCGACACGGGCTGGGTCGGGCCACCTTTACCTGACCCTGAAGGACGAGAAGTCGGTGCTCGACGCGATCTGCTGGCGCGGGGCGGCACAGAAACTGTCGATCCAGCCGGAAGAAGGCATGGAGGTGATCTGCACCGGCAAGCTCACCACCTTCCCCGGCCGCTCGAAATACCAGATGGTGATCGAGCAGATGGAGCTGGCGGGCGAGGGCGCCCTGCTGAAGCTCCTGGAAGACCGGCGCAAGAAGCTGGCCGCCGAAGGCCTGTTCGATGCCGCCCGCAAGCGCCCGTTGCCCTTCCTGCCGAAAGTGATCGGTGTTGTCACGTCACCCACGGGCGCGGTGATCCGGGATATCCTGCACCGTCTGTCCGACAGGTTCCCGAGCCATGTACTGGTCTGGCCGGTGCTGGTGCAGGGCGAGACGGCGAAAGATCAGGTCGCCGCCGCAATCGAGGGCTTTAACCGGATGGCGCCGGGTGGTGCCGTGCCGCGTCCGGATCTGCTGATTGTCGCCCGTGGTGGCGGCAGTCTGGAAGACCTTTGGGCCTTCAACGAGGAGATCGTGGTCCGCGCCGCAGCGGCGAGCGAGATCCCGCTGATCTCGGCCGTCGGGCACGAGACCGATACGACCCTGATCGATTTTGCCTCCGATCGCCGGGCGCCGACCCCGACTGCCGCCGCCGAGATCGCGGTGCCGGTGCGGGCGGATCTGCTGGCGACGCTGATGCAGGACGGGACGCGGCTGTTCAATGGCCTGCGCCGCAAATTCGCCGAATCGGAAACCCGGCTCTCCGGCCTTGCGCGCGGCCTTGGCGATCCGCGTTCAATCATCGAAGCGAAGGCGCAGACGGTGGATTACCGCTGGCAGGCGGCGGGTTCGGCGGCGGAGCGCAGGCTCTCCCGGGCGAATGACCGGATGCGCGATCTGGCCTCGAAAATTCCGGACCCGCAGGCCGAGCTGAACAGGATGGAAAGCCGCTTCAAGGTGGCGGAGCAGCGTTGGGCATCCTCGATCCGCAGGGTCGGGGAGGTTGCGGTCAGCAAGCTGGGTGCGGTCGCCGGACGGTTGCGGCTTGAGCCGATCGCCGAGCGGACAGTGCGCGGCGATCGCGATCTGGCCCGGCTCGGAACTCAGTTTGAGCAGGCCTTTGTACGGATCGCCGATCAGCAGGCAAAACGGCTGGATGCGGCGGGGCGCCTGCTGGAAAGCAATTCCTATGAGCAGACCCTGAAGCGCGGTTTTGCGCTGGTCCGGAATGCGGACGGTGCGCCTGTCACGCGCGCGGCGGGTTTGTCGGAGGGCGACGGGATTTCCATCCATTTTGGCGATGGCGCCCGCGATGCGGTGATCGGCGGCACGTCCGCGCACGTTGCGGGGAGTGGCGGCAAGCCGGTTGAGAAACCGGTGGAGCCGAAACCCGAGCCCAAGCCAAAACCGAAAAAGCCTGACCCGGCCCAGGGGAGTCTGTTGTGATCCGTTTCCTGCTCGTCGCCATGCTGGCCTTGCTGGCAGGTCCGGCCGATGCCGTGACGCTGGAGATGAATGGCGCCTTCACCCAGGGCGGGATCATCATGGGACGCACCGATCCCGGCGTTAAACTGGCCCTCGACGGCCGTCCCGTGCGGGTCAGTGCCGACGGGGTGTTCGTGCTCGGTTTCGGGCGCGATGCGGAACCGGATGCACTGCTGGTTGCCACGGCGCCGGATGGATCCGAGGAGCGCAAGGCCCTGAAGGTTGCCAAGCGGACCTACAACATCCAGCGGATCGACGGGTTGCCGCAGAAATATGTCGAGCCGAAACCGGAAGTGCAGGCCCGGATCAGCCGTGAGAACGCGAAAATCAAAGCCGTGCGGGAGATCGACACGGACCATCCGTATTTTGCGGAAGGCTTCATCTGGCCGGCATCGGGACGGATTTCCGGGGTTTATGGCAGTCAGCGGATTCTGAACGGCACACCCAAATGGCCGCATTTCGGTGTCGATGTCGCCGCGCCGACCGGCGCGCCGGTGATCGCCCCCGCAGGCGGGATTGTCCGGCTGGCGGAGACGGATCTCTATTATACCGGCGGCACCGTGATCATCGATCACGGGCACGGCCTCAGCTCGGCCTTTCTACATATGCAGACGGTCACAGTGAAGGTTGGCGAGGAGGTGCAGCGCGGCGTGCAGATCGGGACGGTTGGCGCCACCGGCCGGGCGACCGGGCCGCATCTGGACTGGCGGATCAACTGGTTCGATGTGCGCGTCGACGCGGCCGTTCTGGTGCCGCCGCTACCCCCGAAGAACTAGACGCCTAAGAACTAACTCCGGTTTCCGGCGCGGCGATCCTGTCCAGCAGGGTTTCGATGCCCGCCGGATCTTCCCAGGCAAGTTCCACATCGACCCGCCGGATCAGCAGCCGCAGCTCTTCCGGCAACCGGACATGATCCTTGGACGTGGTCAGCAGCAGGGCGTCTTCCTGTTCGGCCTGCGCGATCAGATCGATCAAATCTTCCCCGCGATAAGGCTCATGATCGCCGAAAGACCGGGTTGCGATCAGCTCGACACCGAGCGTCCGCAGCGTGTCGAAGAACTTTCCGGGCCGTCCGATGCCGGCGAAAGCGATGGCCCGTTCACCCCGTAATCCCGCGCTTGCACGGGTTGGTGTCAGATGGCCGCGGAAAACCGGGAGCCTTTCATTCAGCGCGCCTTCCAGATTGCCGGGATCGTCTCCCAGCAACATGACGGCATCGGCCCGGGCCAGCCCTTGCGATACCGGCTCACGCAACGGCCCTGCCGGAATGACATGGCCATTGCCGAAACCATAGCCGCCATCCACCACCAGCACGGACATGGTTTTGGCGAGGGCGGGATTCTGGAAACCGTCATCAAGCAAGATGATGTCCGCGCCTGCCTCCGCCGCCATCCGGGCACCGGCGGCCCGGTCGCGGGCGATCCATGTCGGCGCGGCTTCGGCCAGCAATAACGGCTCGTCGCCGACATCGCGGGCACTGTGCCGGTCCGGCAGAACCTGTAGCGGTCCGGTTTCTCTGCCGCCATAGCCCCGGCTGAGAAACGCGACCTTCAGGCCGCGTCGGACCAGAGCCCGGCCGAGCGCCAGGGCGACAGGCGTTTTCCCGGCCCCGCCCGCGATGAGATTGCCAACGCACAACACGGGTACCGGCGCCTGATACGGGCTGATGAAGCTGGATTTGAGAGAGGCGGCTGTCCGGTAGAGCCAGGAGGCAGGCGTCAGCACGGTGGGCAGTACCCCGCCGCGATGCCAGAAGCCCGGCGCTTTCACCGGGACGCCCCGGGATCGGAGGCCGCCGCGAGAACCCGTTCGGCCATGTCATCCGCGATCCTGCTCTGTCCTTGTGCGAAAGCGAGGGCGGCGGCGGCCATGTTCGTGCGCTCCGGGCTGTCTCCCATCAGGGCGGCGACCCGGTCTCCAAGTCCGGCGGCATCCACTTCTTCGGCGGCGCCCGCCGCGATCATGTCGGCGGCGATATCGGCGTTCTTCGTCATCAGCGGCCCGAACAGGACCGGTTTGCTGAAATGGGCCGGCTCCAGCGGATTATGCCCGCCGACCGGGATCAGGGACCCGGCGACGAATACCGTATCCGCGAGCGTGAAGAAGCAGCCCATTTCCCCCAATGTGTCGGCCACATAAATCGCGGTCGCCGTGTCGGGCAGGGCGCCATTCTCCCGGCGCACGGCCTGAAGGTCTTTGGCGGCGGCCAGTGCCGCGATATCGCGGCCACGGGCCGGGTGGCGCGGAACGATGATCGTCAGCAGGTTCGGTACGCTCCCGGCGGCCCTGCGGTGGGCGTCGAGTATGGCAAGGTCCTCGCCGTCATGGGTGCTCGCCGCGAGAAAGACCGGCCGCGTGCCGATGGCTTGTTTCAGCATGCCGAGGGCGGCTGCGTCGACTGCAAGCGGTGCCGCCGCGCGCTTCAGGTTGCCGATGGAAAGTACCGGTGCGTCCGTCAGGCTCTCGAAGCCTGCTTTCTGTTGATCGTTGCTGGCCAGGATCAGGGAAAAATCCCGGAACAACCGGCCGGTCAGAAATCCGAACCGGCGCCATCTGGCAAAAGAGCTTTCGGACATGCGGGCATTGGCCAGAACAAGCGGGATGTTCCGGGACCGGGTGGCGAGAACCAGATTCGGCCAAAGATCCGATTCGACGAACACGGCGGCCGAAGGAGCCCAGTGATCGAGGAAGCGCGCGATCCAGTGCGGATGATCGATGGGAACGAACTGATGTACCGCCCGTTCCGGCAGTCTTCCGGCCATCAGTTCGGCGGACGTTCTGGTGCCGCTTGTCAGCAGGACATGCAAGCCGGGATCCCGCGCCAGCAAGCGGTTGATCAGGGCGAGAGCTGCCTGGCATTCACCGACGCTGGCGCCATGGACCCAGAACAACCGTCCGTCCGGACGCTCCCGGGTGGCGATGCCCCGGCGTTCCGAAATCCTTTTCGGGTCTTCCTTCCCGCGCGCAAGGCGCTTTTGCAGAAAGGCTTCGACGACGGGCGTGCCAAGCTGCATGGCCGCCTTGTAGAGCGCGAAGATCATGAGGTTTCCGGTGTCGATGCCGGCGCCGGATCGGCGGGGGCTATCGGGTCCGTTCCGAGGGCGGCGTCCGCTTCGGCGCAGAGCTGGTTCAGCCGTCTTTCCAGCTCAAGGCGAAGGGCTTCCATCTGCGCCTCGTCCGCATCGCGGGGAACATGAATGGGCTCGCCCCAGATATAGACGCCGCGGCTGAAGGGCAGGGCGAAGATGAACCGGTCCCAGCTGCGCAATACCCGGCGGCGGGAGACATTCCAGGTGACGGGGTAGATCGGCGCGCCGCTCATCCGGGCAAGCGTAATGACGCCGCCGGAGGCCCGCATGCGGGGGCCGCGCGGACCGTCGGGTGTGACGCCGACGCTGGTGCCGCTTTGCAGCGCTCGCAGCATGCCGCGCAATGCCTGTGCCCCACCCTTGCCTTTGCCGCCGGAGCCGACGATATCCCGGATGCCGAGATGTTCGATGGTGCGGGCGATCAGGCGGCCATCGGGGTGTTTCGATTGCAGCATGGCGAACGGCCGGTCGCTGTTCCAGATCTCCGTCATCAGCATGATGCGATTATGCCAGAAAGCGCCGATGATCGGCTTCTCGCTCTGGAATACGCTGTCCGCGGTTTCCGGATTGATGATTTGCCAACGGATGGTGCGCGCGAGGCCACGGATCAGGGTGGCCAGCAGGCGGCTTGCGACCTCCCGGCCGGTATCCGTGCGCAACAGACGTTTCAGCATGCTTTCCGTTCGAACTTCGGGACCTGACCGGTCACTTTTCGCGATTACGGGAATGCATACTAGGGCGCCGTTGCCGGGCCAAGTTCTTATTGGTGTAAAATGTCAGGCCGCTTTGACGGACCGTGTCCCGAGGTGGCCGAAAGCGGCACCGGAATCGAAAGGCGCGAGATTGGCGAAGAACTGCTCCGCGCAGGCCCGCCAGCTATAGCCGAGCGCATAGGCCCGGCAATCCTCGGCAGAGAGTTTCAACGCAGCCTTGGCCGCCGCGCCGAGATCTTCCGACAGCACGCCGACCTTGTCGGAGGCGATGACATCCAGCGGCCCCGGGACCGGGAACGCGGCCACCGGAGCGCCGGACGCAAGGGCTTCCAGCATCACCAGGCCGAATGTGTCGGTCCGGCTCGGGAAGACGAAGACATCGGCCGCCGCGTAATGCCGGGATAGCTCCTCGCCCTTCTTGGCGCCGACGAAGACAGTGTCCGGGAAGCGCTTTTTCAGCATGCTCATGTCCGGGCCGTCGCCGACCACGACCTTGCTGCCGGGCAGGTCCAGCTCAAGGAAAGCGGGGAGGTTCTTCTCCACCGCCACCCGGCCGACAAACATGAAAACCGGCCTCGGCACGTCGATGACGTCCTTGGCCTGGGGCCGGAACAGCTCGGTATCGACGCCCCGGCTCCAGTCCTTGATATTGTCGAAGCCGCGCGCCTCGAGATCGGCGCGGATGGATTTGGTGGCCACCATGACGCCGGCGGACTTGCCGTGGAAATGGCGCATGACCTTGTAGGTCCAGGACACCGGCACGCCGAGGCGCGGCTCGACATATTCCGGGAAGCGCGTGTGATAGGCCGTGGTGAAGGGCAGCTTGTTGCGCACGCAATAGCGCCGCGCCGTCATGCCCAGCGGCCCCTCGGTGGCGATATGGATGGCATCCGGCCGGGCCGCCTCGATCATCGCCGGGACCCGGAAGAAGGGCCAGCAGGCCAGCCGGATTTCCGGGTAGGTCGGGCAGGGGATGGTGGTGAACTGGTCCGGCGTGATGGTTTCGACCTCGTGGCCCATCGCCTTGAGCTCGCCGATCACCGTGTTCAGGGTGCGGACAACGCCGTTGACCTGAGGGAACCAGGCGTCGGAAACGAGGAGAATTTTCATGGGGCTTACCGCCTCAGGCGAAGGTGAGATGCCGCACCTCGGCCCAGTTGAGGATTTCCATCCGTCCGTCCGGATGCTCGACCAGCGCCGTGCAGCTTTCCACCCAGTCGCCGTCGTTGCAGTACATGACATCGCCGATCTGCTTCATCTCGGCCTTGTGGATGTGGCCGCAGATAATGCCGTCGACACCGCGCTTGGAAGCCTCGTCGGCCAGCGCATGTTCGAAATTGCCGATGAACTCGACCGCGCGCTTCGCCTTGTTCTTCAGATAGGCGGAGAGCGACCAGTAGGGATAGCCGAGGAAGCGGCGGATCTGGTTGAAATGGGTGTTGAGCGTGAGGGCGAGGTTGTAGGCACTGTCGCCCACCAGCGCGAGCCACTTGTTGTACTTCACCACCACGTCGTACTGGTCGCCGTGCAGGATCAGGAAGCGGCGGCCGTCGCGTGTGACATGGATATGCTCGTCACGGACCTCGATCTGGCCGAAATTTTCCCCCAGGAAGCCACGGAACATCTCGTCGTGATTGCCGGGCAGGAACATCACCTTCGTGCCCTTGCGCGCCTTGCGCAGCAGCTTTTGCAGCACGTCGTTATGGCTCTGCTTCCAGGACCAGGAGCGCTTCATGCGCCAGATATCGATGATATCGCCGACCAGGTAGAGATAATCGGATTCCGTATGCTTCAGAAAATCGAGCAAATACTCGGCCTGACATCCCTTAGTCCCAAGGTGAATGTCGGAAATCCAGATTGCCCGGTAACGGTCGATACCCTTCTGGCTGTTCATTTGCCGTCATCCCGTTTCTGAAAACTTGCCGGACCTTGAATGAAAACCGCTTAGGGCCAATCTCTGTTGTGGCGTCTATTATGAATCGCCCCATATTTTGTAAAATGAACTTTGTATGACTTCATGAATCTGTAACAAGAAAACGATTTATATTTGTCGAGCACAGCGGCCGCTTAATAAAACTGTCATCTGTGAGGCCGCAAAAAAAATCCACAAGCGGGAGTTTCACTTGGATCAGATCACCGGCGATTCGGCCCGGGTGAAAGCAAGCGATCCGCTGGTTTCCGATGCCGGAAATGGCCGGAACCATGTGGTTGTGATTTACAATCCAAAAGCGGGGCAGCGGCGCTATCCGCTTTTCTCATCCGTTATCGAGCGGCTGAAGGCGCAGGGCGTCGCGGTCACGATTCTGGAGACCGGGGCGCGGGGGGATGCGGAAGCCTTTGCCCGGCAGGCCCGGCAGCACAGTCTGATGAAAGCGGACAACGCGCCGGATGCGGTGGTGGCGGCCGGCGGGGACGGAACCATCAACGAGGTGGTGAACGGCATGAGCGGCGGGGATTTGCCGCTGGCCATCCTGCCGCTCGGAACGGCGAATGTGCTGGCCGCCGAGATCGGCCTGAAAGTGAAACCCGAGGCGATCGCCGACACGATCTGGCGCGGTCCGGTCATCGATGCGCATGTCGGCGATGTGAACGGCCATCGTTTCACGCTGATGGCCGGGGTCGGTCTTGATGCGGATGTGGTTGCCAATGTGAACACGCGGGTGAAGGCCCGGCTCGGCAAGGGCGCCTATGTGCTGACCACCCTGTCGGAGCTGGCATCCTACAAACCGCATTATTACCGGGTGGCAATCAACGGCCGCACCTACAAGGCGGCTTCGGTCGTGGTCGCCAAGGCGCATTATTATGGCGGCACTTTTGTCTGCGCGCCGCAGGCACGGCTGGATGCGGACATCCTGCATGTCTGCCTGTTCGAGCGGGCCGGGCGCTGGAATGCGGTACGCTATGCCGCGAACATGATGATGGGCCGCCTGTCATCATCGGCCGGCTACCGGATCATCCAGACCCGTTCCGTGTCGATCTGGGCCGAGGAGGGCGCCTATAGCGGCGACCCGGTACAGGCGGACGGAGATATCGTGACCAACCTGCCCGCCAGTATTTCCCTGCCGTCGCAACCGCTCAAACTGGTAGTGCCGAGGGGCGTTTAGCGCCCGCCGAGTTTCACCCAGTTCTCTTCCGCCTGGCGGATATAGCCGGTGGGGTTCCGGTGCCAGAGTTCCTGCACCCGTTCGTTCCGGCTCAGATAGAGCCGGCCGTCTATGATGTCGAAAACCATCGGGTCGGCGCCATAGAGCTTGCCCTTGGACAGGGCGAATGTGCTGTAACCGCCGAATTGCGGCAGATAGCGTTTAGGGTCCTGCAGGAACTGGGCGCGATTGTCGGCATTCGCGAAGAGGAACCGCACACCGTCGAACTCGACGGAATGCGCCTCGTCTCCGTGGACGGCGGCATAGTCGGTGAAATAGGCGACCGGATCGTATCCGCCGATGGCGAGGCCCTGATGGGTGCTGAAAGATGGATCGGTCGTGTTCAGTTCGGTCGCGTCTGTTGGGTCGCGGGATACGGCAGCAGCCAGTCCAACCGCGACAAGCACAAGGAACAGGCGCGATAAGCCACGTTTGCAGCTCATCTTCGGACTCCATAAGAATTTCTCGATTGTGCCTCATTTGGGGAGGCGCAACCGGGATTGCCACTTTTTCGAGTCACGAATTAGTGAAAGAAATCGAAAGGCCTATGCGTTCGACCCGGCAAGGGTCAGGCCATCGACGCGAATGGTCGGCGCGTCCGTGCCATATTTGAACGTCAGATCGTTCGCCGGGGTCATGTTCCGGAAGATTTCCGTGAGGTGTCCCGCCACGGTGATTTCGGAGACCGGATAGGCAAGTTCGCCATTCTCGATCCAGTACCCGCCCGCGCCCCGGCTGTAGTCGCCGGTCACGGTGCTGACGCTGGAGCCCATCATGTCGGTGATGTAGAGGCCGGTGCCAACCGATTTGATCAGATCCTCCGGGCTCATCTCGCCCGGCTCCAGGTAAAGGTTCGTGCCGGACGGGCTCGGCGGTCCGCCAACGCCGCGAGAGGCGTGCCCGTTGCTTTCCAGCCCGAGCTGCCGGGCCGTCGACAGATCGAGGATCCAGGAGGCAAGCCTGCCATCCTCGACAATCATCTGCTTTTCGGTCGGCAGGCCCTCGGCGTCGAACGGACGGGAACGGAAGCCGCGATCGCGTAGCGGGTCGTCGACGATGCGGATGCTGTCGGCGAAGACCTGCTCTCCCATCTTGTCTTTCAGGAAGCTCGTGCCCCGGGCGATCGACACACCATTGATGGCGGAGGAGAGATGCCCGAGCAGCGAGCGGCTGACCCGTGGATCGAAGATCACCGGAACCCGCTGGGAGGACGGGCGCTTCGGGTTCAGGCGGCGGATCGTCCGCTCACCCGCCCGGCGGCCGACCTCGGCCGCATCCTCAAGATCGGCGAAAAACACCTTGGCGGTATAATCGTAATCCCGCTCCATGCCCTGGCCTTCGCCCGCCAGCATGACAGCGGAGACGGAGAAGCTGGAGCGCTGGTACTGACCGGAGAAACCGTTGCTCGCCGCGAAGGCGACCTCGGTCGTGCTCCAGCCGGCGTCCCCGCCTTCCGAATTGGTGATGCCCTTGACCGCGCGGCCGGCTTCTTCGGCGGCGGCGGCGAGGTCGGTCAGATCCTCGGCCGACGGCTCATAGGGATCGAACATTTCGATCTTGGGGCTGATCCTGGCGATCTGGGACGGGTCGGCAATCCCGGCAAAGGGATCTTCCGGGGCGACCTTCGCCTTGGCAACGGCCCGCTCGACAAGCTCGTCGAGAGCGTCCGCCCGTGTGTCCGAGCCGGAGACCGAGGCCTGCTGCTTTCCGATCAGGACGCGCAGGCCGATATCGTTGCCTTCGGCCCGTTCGACCGCTTCCGGATTGCCCAGGCGCTGGGAGACGGAAAGCGAACGTCCGGTGAGATAGATGGCGTCCGCTGTTTCGGCACCGGCTTTCCGGGCCTTGGTAATCAGGCTGTCCAGCAGGTCTAGTCCGCCGATATCTGACATGTCTTTTCCGTCTCCGTCACAGAACCCGTTGAGACATAGGGCGGATCGGCCGCCGGTGCAACCGAGGCCGCCCCGGAGCCGGTTCGGGATTGCGGTTCGAATGTGGCCAAACCCGTCCCGTTCCCGCCAAAGCGGCAGTCTAGACAAGGCTTCCCCACTGTTGAGAAGGAGGAACCGATGAAACGGATTCTCACTGTCGTTGCCGTCTCCACCGCGTTGCTGCCGGCCGTCGCCGCGCTGGCCTCCGCCCAGATGTTCCAGATTTACGACGGGGTCGATGCCGTCCGTAAGCAGGTCGATACCGATGACGGGTTCGAGCATAACCTTGCCGCCGAATACCGCCGCTTCACACTTTACGAAGCGGACGACATGGCGGACTGGATCGATGCCGAGCATTTCGCGGAAAAAACCCTGGCATCCGCCCGGGGTGAGACCGTGCCGCCGGAGAACCTTGCGGACTGGAAACTGGGCGATGCGCAGCTTCCGGCCCTGCAATCTTCCCGCGCCCGGCTGATTTCGGCGTTCGACCGGGATTCACGCATTCTGGCGCCGCATGCCTCGGCCCGCGCCCAGGCCCAGTTCGATTGTTGGGTCGAGCAGGCGGAGGAAGGGCACCAGACGGAGGATATCGCCGCCTGCCGCACCGGGTTTCTGAACGCCATGCTCGAAATCGATGCGAAGCTCGATGCCTGGGACAATGAGCGGATTGAGCAGGAATATCCGGCGAAGTAGAAGCCGGTCTATTTCCAGATCGGCTTGCCGCTGCCCGGCAGGCCGAGCGAGGACCATTTCCGGTCGACCAGATCGATGATTTCCTGGTCCATCCGGATCTCCTCCCCCCATTCCCGCTTGGTCTCGGGCGGCCATTTGTTGGTGGCGTCGAGGCCGATCTTGCCGCCGAGACCGGATTCCGGGCTGGCGAAATCGAGATAGTCGATCGGCGTGTTCTCGATCATCGTCACGTCCCGGACCGGATCCATCCGGGTCGAGATCGCCCACATGACATCCTTCCAGTCACGCGCGTTGATATCGTCATCCACGATGATCAGCCATTTCGTGTACATGAACTGCCGGAGATAGGACCAGGCGCCCATCATCACCCGCTTGGCATGGCCCGGATAAGCCTTCTTCATCGAGATGACCGCGATCCGGTAGGAGCAGCCCTCCGGCGGCAGCCAGAAGTCGGTGATCTCGGGGAACTGCTGCTGGATCAGCGGAATGAAGACCTCGTTCAGTCCTTCTCCCAGCACCGACGGCTCGTCCGGCGGCCGTCCGGTGAAGGTGGTCAGGTAGATCGGATCGCGCCGCATGGTGACGGCGGAGACGTTGAAGACCGGGAAGGACTCGATAGAATTGTAGTAGCCGGTGTGGTCGCCATAGGGACCTTCGTCGCCATATTCCTCCAGCGAGACGTATCCCTCTATGACGATCTCGGCCTCGGCCGGCACCTTCAGCGGCACCGTCTTGCAATCGACCAGATCAACCTTCTTGCCGCGCAGGAGACCCGCGAACTGATATTCGCTGAGTGTGTCCGGCACCGGCGTCACGGCGGCGAGGATGGTGCCCGGATCGGCGCCGATCACCACGGCGGCGGGCAGCGGCTCCGGCTTCTCGTTCTTCCAGCGCTGATAATGCTGGGCGCCGCCGCGATGCTTCAGCCAGCGCATCAGGGTCTTGTTCTTGCCCAACACCTGCATCCGGTAGATGCCGAGATTGAAATCGTCTTCCTTGCGCTTGCCCGGCCCCTTGGTGACCACCAGCGGCCAGGTGATCAGCGGCGCGGGCTCGCCCGGCCAGCAACTCTGGATCGGCAATCTGGAGAGATCGACCTGATCCCCCTCCATGATCACGTCCTGGCAGGGGCCGTAGCCGACCGTGCGTGGTTTCATCGCCATCACGGTTTTCAGCAGCGGCAGCATGTCCAGCGCCTCGCGCCAGCCGCCCGGCGGCTCCGGCTGGCGCAGGAAGGCCAGGGTCTCGCCCACCTCGCGGAGCTGGTCCGGCTCCCGGTCCATGCCCCAGGCCACCCGCTCGACAGTGCCGAACAGATTGGCCAGCGCGGGCATGTCGTATTTCTTCCCGTCCGGCCCGACGACATTCTCGAACAGGACCGCCGGTCCGCCTTCGGCCAGCAGGCGGGTCTGGATTTCCGTCATTTCCAGAACGGGCGAGACCGGTTCGCTGACCCGGACGAGACGCCCCTTGCTCTCAAGCTGGGCCATGAAGTCGCGCAAGGAGGAAAAGGGCATGAGGCACTCCGTTGGTGAACAGCGCCACGCGGACGCTTTGTCAGATATAACCGCGCGGCCCGGCGGGGACCAGACGCGACAGTGCGCCGCGATTGATAGGGCCCGCGTGGCGCTGTATACCGAACCGGTAATTACGGCACGGAGTTTTCTCATGGCCTACTGGGTAATCGGCGGCGAATACACGGACACGTCCTTCACGCATATCAAGGGCGGTGACGCGGAGACCAAGATCGGTCCTTTCCCGGACTATGAATCGGCGAAGTCGGTCTGGGGCAAGCTGGCCTGGGAGCATGTGGACGATGCCCACACCCGTTACCGGATCTGGGATGATGGCTCGGAACAGTTCTGGGTGGTCGGCGGGACCTACAAATCGACCGATTTCAGTGAAACGGTGGATGGCACTCCGGAGCAGCGGGTCGGTCCGTTCGACAGCTACGAGGAGGCTAAATCCGAGTGGCAGAAACGGGCGTGGGAAAGCGTTGACGATGCGCATACCCGCTTCCGGATCGAAAAGGTCAGCGATTAACGCCAGTGCCTGACTACGCTCCACACGGAAATTACGAGATCTGGCTCGACCGCGATCATGACCGCATGGTCCGGATCGCGGCGTCCGGATTCGTCAATATCGAGATGTTGCGGGTCCATAATGCGCGGACCAATGAGATCGTCGAGGGCTTCAGGGGCCAGCCATATGTCATGGTCTGCGATTTCAATGGCGGCATGGTGATGACGCCTGATGCCGAGGATGCCTGGATCAGAAGTGCCGTCAGCCGCGTTGCCCGGGGCTGGGCCGGGGTCACCTATTATTTCAGCGGTGAAGCCGAGTTCAAAACCCTGGTGCGGGCACAAGTGACGACGGTTTTCGAGGCTATCGGCGTGCCCTGGCAGGAAGCGGAAGACGAAAAGATGGCGATGGCCTGGGCGTTGGACCGGCTGGGGAAGGCCTCCGGGCTTTAGCCGGCGGACGGCTGCGGCTCGCCGGCTTGCGCCGAACGCCGATTCACCGCTTGCCCGGGCCATGACCGTTCCATTACGTTGCCGCACTGCAAAACTTTCGAGCAAGCGAGCCATACCCGATGTCGAGTTCGGCCGAATCCGCGCCGCGGACGGATTTTCAGTCTCTCATTCTCACCTTGCAGAGCTATTGGGCGAGCAAGGGATGCGTGATCCTGCAGCCTTATGACATGGAAGTCGGTGCGGGTACGTTCCACCCGGCGACGACCCTGCGCTCGCTCGGTCCGGACGATATCTGGAAGGCGGCCTATGTGCAGCCCTCGCGCCGTCCGACCGATGGCCGCTATGGCGAGAACCCGAACCGGCTGCAGCACTATTACCAGTTCCAGGCCCTGATCAAGCCGTCCCCGGCGGACAGCCAGGAGCTGTATCTCGGCTCCCTGAAGGCCATCGGCCTCGATCCGATGAAGCACGATATCCGCTTCGTCGAGGATGACTGGGAAAGCCCGACGCTGGGCGCCTGGGGGCTTGGTTGGGAGA
>NZ_CAXBDC010000108.1:0-14357 GCF_963974195.1 uncultured Nisaea sp. | reverse complement strand
CCGATGACGTCGTTGACCTGCTCAACGCCCATTTCACGCTGATGAACCAGGCAATCGGCGCGGAAGGTGGCAATATCGACAAATATGCCGGCGACAGTGTGATGGCTTTCTGGGGCGCTCCGGCTGAACGCCCGGACCACGCCGCCGCCTGCCTGCGGGCTGCAAGACGCATAGCGAACCTGATCCGGGAAGATAACCAGAAACGTGTCGCGCAGGGCGAGGAGCCCATCCATATCCGCATCGGGATTGCGACGGGTACCGCCATCGTCGGCAATATCGGTGCCCCGGACCGGGTCAATTACACGATCGTCGGTGATACGGTGAATGTGGCGAACCGGCTGGAGCAATTAGGCAAGCAGGTCGCGCCGGAAGCGGATGTGTGCGTTCTTATCGTTGCGGAAACGGCAATATCCGCCGGAAACCCCAAGAATATTTCCGATGCCGGCCTGTTCGAATTGCGTGGCCGCACCGGTGCCGTCCAGGTTTTCCGGCTGGATCTCGACGCCGAGGCAGACAAACCCTCCTGAAGAGCATTTCTTCCGTCCGTATTCGCGTCTCCCGCGTGAGTCCGCTAAGCTTTTCCCGGGGGCGGCACGAAAGCGCCGTCAGGGAGGAAAGCAAAAATGAAAATCAAATCAGTCGACGTCATTCCCCTGCAAATTCCGTTCGAGGATGGAAGCGCCGGGACCGGCTTGATGCCGACCAAATGGACGAATCTCGATATCGTACTTGTCCGGATCGAGACGGAAGACGGCATTGTCGGGTGGGGAGACGGGTTCGCTTATTCCTGCCGTCGGGCAATAGCAGCGGCAATCGAGGACATGGTTGCCCCCCTTATCATCGGCCGAGAAATAGAGGACATCGCCGCTTTGAATTCAGAGCTGCAACTGCGCCTCCATCTGCATGGCCGGTATGGCATCACCATGTTTGCCATATCCGCTGTCGATATCGCACTCTGGGATATCGAGGCGAAGCGCGAGAGAGCGTCACTGGCCAAATTGCTGACGATGCGGCCTAGAACCACCCTGCCCGCATATGCCAGTTTGGTGCGGTATGGAGAACCCGACCTGGTTCGGTCCTTCGCAGCCAAGGTTGCCGGTGAAGGCTACAAAACGGTCAAACTGCATGAAATCTCGCTCGATGCCATCAAGGCTGGCCGTCAGGGCGCGGGGCTGGAGACCAAGCTTGCGACGGACGTGAACTGCAACTGGTCGATGGAGCAGGCACACGAGATCATGCCGCATATGCGGCGTCTGGGTCTCTACTGGGTTGAAGAGCCGGTATTCCCGCCGGACGACGCTGAAACACTGGGAACACTCCAGGCGGAATATGGTGTTGCCATTGCCAGCGGCGAGAATGCCTGCACCTCGGTGGAGTTCACCCGCACGGCACCCCGCATCAAGTACCTACAGCCGAGTGTGACCAAGGTCGGTGGTATCAGCGAGTTCCTCAGGGTATGCGATGTTGCCGAGGAATATGGTGCGTCGGTGATGCCGCATGCTCCCTATTTCGGTCCCGGTTACTGGGCAACGATCCAGCTTATGGCCGCGCGCGAGATCTGCGAGCAATTCGAGCATCTCTACATAGAACCCGCGGCCTATCTCGACCCGGAGATCCCGCTTCCGTCCGCTGGAGAGGTTCAGGTTCCGGATCGCCCGGGCATCGGCTTCGAGCCGGACATGGACGTGATTGAAAGATTCAGACTCTAGGCAACAGCCTGTAACGAGCGAAGATCACAGATCTTTCGCCCGTTCACGCAACACGAACTTCTGAATCTTGCCGGTAGAAGTCTTGGGCAGATCACCGAAGATGATGGTGCGCGGCGTCTTGAAAGACGCCATGTGCTCACGGCACCAGGCCATGACTTCTACCGCGCCGATCTCGCCCGCGCCCGGTGCGGCCGTGACGAAGGCGCAAGGCGTTTCACCCCATTTCTCATCAGGCTTGGCAACCACGGCCGCTTCCATGATTTTCGGGTGTTTGTAGAGCACCTCCTCGACCTCCAGAGACGAAATGTTCTCACCGCCGGAGATGATGATGTCCTTAGAGCGATCCTTGACCTCGGCATAGCCATCGGGATGCAGAACCGCGAGATCGCCGGTCCGGAACCAGCCATCGCCCAACGCTTCCGACGTTGCTGCCGGGTTCTTCAGATAGCCCTTCATTACCGTATTGCCGCGCAGGCACAGCTCGCCAATCGTCTCCCCGTCCGCCGGTACGGCCTCTCCGGTATCGGGATTACTCACCCGCATGCCTTCCAGTGTCGGGTAATAGACACCCTGCCGGGCCATACGCTGGGCCTTGGCGTCCAACTCAAGCTCATCCCATTCCGGCGGCCAGGCGCAGATCGTCGAGGGACCGTAGGTCTCGGTCAGGCCGTAGAGATGGGTGACCGAAAAGCCCATCGTCTCCATGGCGGAGATCACCGCGCTCGGCGGGGCGGCACCTCCGGTGGCGATGTTCACGCGCTGGGAGAACGCTTTCTTCTGTTCCGCCGGGGCGTGAATCAGCATGGTCAGCACAATCGGCGCCGCGCACATGTGACTGACGCCATGCTCGGCGATCTGCTCGAAAATCAGCGCCGGGTCGACCTTTCGCAGGCAGACATGCGTACCGCCGACCGCCGTTACCCCCCAAGTATAGGTCCAGCCGTTGCAATGGAACATCGGCAGCGTCCAGAGATAGCTGCAGCCGGAGGTCAGACCGAAGGCAATGGCATTGCCCATCGCGTTCAGGTACGCGCCGCGATGGTGATAGACCACGCCTTTCGGGTTCCCGGTGGTCCCGGATGTGTAATTGAGCGACATGGACTGCCACTCATCCGTGGGGCGCGGCCAGTCCGGCGCGGGCTCTCCCTCGGCAAGCAGTTCCTCGTATTCCTTCTCGCCAAGGGACTTGCCGCCTTCGGCCAGCGGATCGTCAATCCAGATTACCGGCGGCGGATTGTCGATCTGCGCCAGCGCCTCTTCCATCACCGGCGCGAACTCCTTGTCCACCAGCACCAGCTTTGACTCGGCATGGCCGAGGATAAAGGAGATTGTCGCGGCATCGAGGCGGGTATTGATGGCATTCAGAACCGCGCCCGCCATGGGAATACCATAGTGCGATTCGAGCATTGCCGGCGTGTTCGGCGCCAGCACGGAAACCGCATCCCCCTGCCCGATGCCACGCTTGCGAAGAGCGTCGGCCAAGCGTCTGCTGCGGTTCAGAAAATCACCATATGTCCGGCGCAGATCGCCGTGAACAATAGCCACCTTTTCGGGAAATGTTGCGCCCGCGCGTTCCAGAAAATCGGAGGGCGTCAGCGCCGCATAGTTCGCCCGATTTCTCTCAAGTCCTGTTTCAAAGATCGACATGACCGCCCGCAAATGTTTCCCTGTCCCGATTGCGAGACATGGTTTCTTTGTTTCGATAACCCGTCAAGCATGCGGAAAGCGATATGCTTGATCGCACCACGAAACCGAGACCTAACGGACCCTGGAGCCGGACTATGACCCAGATCGATATTTTCTCCGACGTAATTTGCCCGTGGTGCTTCATCGGCAAGCGACGTCTCGAACGGGCATTGAAGGCGCGGCCGCTTCCGAGCCTGACCATCCAGTGGCGGGCCTTCCAGCTGAATCCGGAAATGCCGACCGAAGGCATGGACCGGCAGGCCTATCTCGAAAGCAAGTTCGGCGGCCCTGACCGGGCAACCCAGATTTACGACAATATCCGCCGCATGGGCGATGCCGAGGGGATAGATTTCCGTTTCGATCTGATCCAGCGCACGCCGAACACGGTGCTGGCGCATCGCACGATCAATCTTGCAACCGTCATGGGCACTGCGGACGCATTGGTGGAGCGCATGTTCAATGCTTACTTCACCAAGGGCGTTGATATCGGCGATATCGACAAGCTGGTGGAACTGGCCGAACAGTCAGGCATGAAGCCGGACGATACCCGTGAATGGCTCGAAAGCACCGGTGGGACCAGCGAAGTGATGGCGGAGACACGTTTCGCCTATGAAAATGGCATCAACGGCGTGCCTTGCTTCATCTTCAACCGGCAATATGCGGTCTCCGGCGCGCAGGAGCCGGAAGCCTTCTTCCCGCTGTTCGATATGGACAATTCTGACGATACCGTCGTAGCCAATCAGGCCTAGCTGCCGAAGACTTTCTTCAGAAGTTCCGTTGAACGGGCGGTCGGATTGTTCCGGATCGCCTTTTCCTCAAGCGCGAGATAGTGAAACAGGCCCTCCAGGGCCTTGCCGACTACATGAGTCGTGAGTTGAGCTTTCGCGTCGGGAACAAAGGGGATCTTCGCGTACTGCCCGATAAAGGCGTTATAGCTCTTCACAACACCGACTTCGGCCATGGCATCCTGCACAACCGGGGTAAAGCGCGCCGTCAGCGTGTCGCTGGTCCGCTGCTGGAACCAGCGTGTGGCGGAATCGTCAGGGCCCTGATAGATGGATTTCACATCTTCCAGGCTCATCGACGAAATGGCGTCGCTGAATATTTCTCCGGCTTCCGGCGCCGCAGCTTCGGCCGCCCGGTTCATCCTCAATTCCAGATCGTCGGCAAGAGAGCCAAAACCGGCGGTATCGAGGAGCTTTTGCGCTGTTTGCAAACTCTCCGGGAGCGGGATATGCACCGCGCTGTCACCGAAATAGCCGTTTGTTGTGCTGAGTTGGGAGACGATCTTCCGGGTGCCGACACTGAGCGCCTCCTTCAGACCGGCAAAGATGGTTTCGTTATCCAGACCAGTCCCCCCGGACCCTGCCTGGTCACTACCGCCCAACGATTTCAATAGCCCCTTTGCCGTTCCGAATATGTCGGTTTGGGCCTTGGCCGTGCTTGCCATGACTGTTGCGCTTAACAGAACAGAGGCACCAAGAAAGCCACGGCGGGAATACAGTTGCTCAATCGTCGGCATATCGTCTCTTCGCGGTTAGGGAGCCAGTGCTGCATAGCGGCTCAAACACATCACATCATCTGACTGGTTATCGCCTTATGCGGGCGATTGTGATCATCAGATGTGGCTAAACCATTAAGCAGATCCGAGAATGCTGCAACTCCGTCCGGATTGCGAGCTTTGAGCCGCGACCAGCGCCACACTGAAACTGACCCAGCCTAGAATTCGGTCCGGAAATGATTTTTCCAGAGAGCGGCATTGGAGATCTTGCGGCGCTCGACCTGTGCCAGAGCCTCCTCGACCGAGCCCTGTCCATCCGCCGCGCCATGTGTCCCCCACTGGCGCAGCCGTTCTGTGTACCATGCCGTAACGCCGCCTGGCGGCCTTGAGGAAAATCGAGGAAAAACAGATTCTTCACCGGTTTCCCTCAACCATTTTCCGGGTAGCGCCGGATCAAGCACGAGAGCACGTGCCAGCCCAACCATGTCTACGGCACCGGACGACAATGCCTCTTCGGCTTCCGCCTTTTTCTTGAAACCGCCAGCCGTCATCAACGGCTTACCGGTGCGGTTTCGGGCCATCCGGGCGAAGTCGAGGAAATATGGCCCGGCTTTGGTGCCATCACTGGCGGCAGCCGCCCCCGGAAAATAGGCGCCGCCGCTGATATCGATCAGGTCTATTTCCGTCTCCTCCAGCATCGCGACAAGGTCGAGCGCTTCCGCCTCTTCAATACCACCCGCAAGCTGATCGGTTGCATTGATCTTCACGGCCACGGGGAATCCGGGACCGACAGTAGAGCGCACCGACGCGATGATCTCGAGCAACAATTGCGCGCGCCGCTCTGGACTGCCGCCCCAGCGGTCGGTTCTGCGATTGAACAGCGGCGACAGGAACTGGTTCAGCAGGAATCCGTGTGCAGCATGGATTTCAACACCGGTAAAGCCAGCGGACCGGGCATTCAGTGCGGCTTTTGCATAGATGTCAGGAAGCGCCCCGACCTCTTCCGCTGTCATTTCGACGGCGTGAATACCCGATACATCCAGAACCGATGGCGCTTTCGCCGGACCGGACACTGGCACCGCCAGAGCACCCGCATGGCCGAGCTGAGCCCAGAAATGGGTGCCGTTCGCGGTTGCCGCCTCAGCCAGGGCATGGAAGTGTTTGATCTCCCGCAACGGCTCAAGCACGAGATTTCCGTAATTCTCCGGTGCCCAGGGGCCGATCTGGGTCTCGCCGACCAGAGACATCGCAGCCCCGCCAGCGGCCCAAAGACCGTACAACCGTTGCTGCGCTTCTGTAGGGGAGCCGCAGCCATCGCCGAGATCGTCGGACATCGCGGCCTTGGCGATACGGTTCTTCAGGACCACTCCGCAAGGCAAATGAAGGTGATCGTCAAGCCCCGGCATGAGTTATCGGTTCTCCGAAAGGGAGCTGGGGCAAATACCGAAACAGCGCTTGAATGCCGTGGTGAAATTTCCGGGTGACGTATATCCCGCGAGGTAGGCGGCCTCTGCGATGGAGGCCCCATCCCGTTCCATTGCCTGCCGTGCAATCTCCAGCATGAAAGTACGGATATAACGTCCGGGAGGCATGCCGCGCGCGGTCATGATCAACCGCCGAAGCGCGTTGAGGCTCAACCCCACGCTTTTACTCAGCTCGAAGGCGGAAATGGCTTCCCCGGAGCGGGAGATCAAAACACGCTCTATCTCGCTCAGACGGGCCCTGTCATGCTGCCGCAAATTCCCTTTCGGCTCTGCCACATGGGCGTCGCTAAAACGTGAGAGCGCCTCGGCGACGAGGTCGAGCGCGCGGCTCTCCAGATAAAGACGGCGATGAAAGTCGGGTGCAGCCGGGGCTGACAGGATCTGCTCCGCGAGGGCGATGCTATGGGCCGACGGGGACCAGCTCTCGATCCGGAGACACTCTTCCGCAAACCGCATAACGGGCTTGAAATCCTCGCCGCTTTTGCGCGCCAGCTCATCAAGCCACTCGGAGGTCATGGTGATATTGACCTTGCGAAGACGATCGCCGCGCCGGCCGTTTCTGACAAAACGCTGTGGTACAGAATGGGCTCTCAGGGACGAGACAGCCTGCCAGGACTTCGACACCGTGTCATAGGACGGCATCGGAATTTCAATGCCTCCGATTGATGCTTCGACGCCCCCCTGAAGGAAGATGGACAGGACGAGTCCAGGCTTGCAAAGATTCTCTATCGTGAGGTCTTTCTGGTCTTCCGTGTCGGCGAAATGGAGAAACAATCCCGGCTGGAGATCCACATGCCCGATATTGCCGCGCAAGACATTCGCGTTGAGATCAAGTTCCGGCGTGAAGGTTCTGTTCGGCACAAGCCCGGCGTTGCGAACGAAGTGTCCGCGCGTGACATAGTTGTTTTTGTGATTGCTTGATACGAACATTATGAGCGGAACCCGAATGGACCCTTTAGTTTTCATCTGACAATCGGGGGCCGATTGCAAGACTTATCGGGATTTCCCCTCTTCTCCTACCGCGCGGAAAGCATCCGGACCGACGGCGAATTCCAGCGCCTGATAGAAGGCCGGATAATTTGCGGCGGCGTGTCCGAGGCCGGAATAGATATCGAAACTCACCTGGATCGCACCGTTGATCTTCGCTAATGCCTCGGCGAGGTCTTTGGTATTTCCAACCATCCTGTTGTTTTTAAGCCAGACCTTCCTGTTCTCTAACGCTTTACCTTTTTGAGCCCGCCATCCCGTAGGCGTTTCCTCAAGGCGTCCAACCGTCAGGCGCAAGGGTATTTTCCGGCTCACCGAGCGCGCTGTCTGTTCCTGGAATGCTATCAGCTTGTCACTTGTCTCCCGGTCTCCGAACCAGAGTGACGGGCTTGATGCGACATAGCGGTCGAAGGCGTCAGCACGGGTAAGCAACGCATGCAGGACCAGAAGGCCACCCAGCGAATGACCGGCGAGGGTTTCGGCCCTATCGTCAACCGGATAGCGCGCCGCTATGAAGGGCTTGATCTCGTCGATCAACACATCGAGGAATGCATCGCCCCCTCCGGTCTTGGGCCAAGGCAGACCATTCGGCCTCTTCGGCAGCTTGCCGATATCCGTGGGCGGCGTGAGATCGTAGATTCTGCGTTTGAGATGATCTTCGGGAGCCGCATATCCAATCCCGACGACAAGCGGTGGCGCCCGTTTTACGCGCCGCGCGGACATGGTCACGTTCCGGGCCATATCGGCCAGTGCAATGAAGGATATGTCGGCATCGAATGCATACAGGACCGGAAAACCCTCGTCTGGTGGAGGGACGTCCGGAACCGAGACATAGAGCCTGAGGGCGATATCAAGTTTTTCGGGCTGAAACTGGTGCACAAAGGCATTTGGAACGACGAGCGGCTCGGCATCCGCCTCCGTAACCGCGTGCGCGGAATGGGGTTCGAAGGCGGAGAACGTCATGAGAACCAACACGAATGCCAGAGTTCGGGATAGGCGAAACCCGGAGCAAAAGAGGCTCTCCGTGGTTCCGCCGGTCAGGTTTTGTCGCATTTCAGCGCGCACTTTGCCGGTTCCGTACACTCTAGAACGTGGTCGTGAGCCGAAGTTTGAAGGTACGCGGCTTTCCGTAAAAATTGAAAACCGAGGTACCGCCGACCCGCTCGTAATATTTCTCGTCGAGAATATTATCGATATTGATGGCCAGCTTGAAACTATCGTTAATCTTGTAGCTGGCGAACGTGTCGAAGACCACATATCCGGGCGCTTCAATGGTCGTTCCGCGCGAGACCGAATAGAAGTCGGAGAATGCCCGCATTCCGCCGCCGAGCGAGAGACCGTCCAGCATTCCGGAGCTGCTGTCGAAGGAGTATTTGCTCCAGAGCTGGACCATGTGTTCCGGGGTGTAGGTGCTGAACACCTCGCCGTCGTCCAGGTTCTCGGATTCCGTATAGGTATAGCCAGCCATGACGGACCAGTTCGGGAGAGGGTTTCCGGAAACTTCCAGATCGACACCCCGGACCCTGACTTTTCCCTGCGCCAGGGAGGAACCCGTGTTGTCCGGATCGGAGACCGCCCGATTGGTATCCTCTATCCAGAAATAGGCGGCGGTAACGTTCAGTGCATTGCCGAAGAACTGGCTCTTGACGCCGCCCTCGTACTGCTGCCCTTCGCGGGGATCAATGATGTTGCCCGAGACATCCGTGTCGGACTGCGGCTGGAAGATGGTGGTGTAGGAGCCGTAGACGGTTGCGTAATCCGTAATGTCGTACGTGACGCCGGCATAGGGAGTGAATTCGTTGTCGATATCGATGCGATCCGTCACAGCGCCGGTATTGTTGTTCGTCGTGCTGGACTCATACCAGGACAGGCGGCCGCCCCCGATCAGGGTCAGACGATCCACCGGATTGACGCGCAGCTGGCTATAGATGCCGACTTGGCTCGGGTCCGAGGTCGTGTCCGTCGTGTAGGACACATCCGGCTCGGCGACAGACGTATTCCAGTTGTAGAGGTTGAACGTCCCGCCGATCGTTCCGCGGCCCTGCTGCATATCGCTCTCGACCTTGCGGTAATCCACACCGGCAATGACATTGTGGACTTGGCCGAACAATTCGAACGGTTTGCTCACATGCGCGTCGGCGGCGAAAGAACTCTCGTCGAATGTGCGCCCCAGATAGCTCATTCCCGAAACATCGCCGTTGGTATCGGCTGCACTGGCCGCGTATCCGTAAAGAAAGTCCACGTCCCGGTCCGAATAGCGGGTCGAAGCCTTTATATGGCCGCCATCCGCGAATTTGTGCTCCAACTCGGCGATATAGTCGGTGACGTTATTTTCGAAATTGTTCCACCCCGTCCCGGTCGTTGTCGACACATCAACATCGAGCAAAGTGCCGTCGGCCAGCGTCGGCAAACCGTTGAACGGCGAAATATCCCGCTCCATGTGACTGAGGCTGAAGGTAAAAGTCGTGTCTTCCGTCAGATCCGCCTGGACGGTGCCGTACCCAACGCCGACCTCGTTGTCCACACTGTCCACCCAGCTGTCCTGAGTCTGGTAAGCGGCAACAACCCGCCCGCGGATACGGCCGTTTTCGGTGAGCGGGCTCGTGACATCCACATCACCACGATAATTGTCGTAAGAGCCGCCGGTAATGGAGGCCGAGCCGCCAAACGTGTCCTTGGCCTGCTTCAGGCGCATGTTGATAGCGCCCGTCGGCTCGCCGCTTCCTCCGAAAAGCCCTGACGGGCCGCGCAGAATCTCGACATGATCCACAATCGCCATATCCGGCTGGGTTCCGTAGATACTGGAGAGAGGCGCCGGCAGGCCATTGAAGTACAGGACATCGTACTCGAAGCCGCGCGAGAAGAGGCTTGAGCGGCCGTCATCATTGCTGAGCACCACGACACCCGGCGTTTCGCGAAGAGTGGTGTCGAGGGACGTGTATCCGCCATCCTCAAGCTTCTCACGGGTTATGACGTGCGTTGACTGGGGAATTTCCCGAGCGGTCAGAACTTCCTTTTCCCCAACGCTGACCAGATCGCTGGTGTAGCTGCCGGTGCCCTCGGTTTCGTAGCTCGATCCCTGAACCGTGATCGTGTCTAGCTTGGCTTCCTCGGCCTTGGCGCCAATGCTGGCAATGGAAAGGATCGTGCTGGCCAGAAGTATCGACCTTAAGGCCCTTCGCCGTTCGAAATTCCCCGCCATTTTCATGATTCCCCTCATGTCGTCCGCCTGATGCCCGTGTCCAGGCTGTTGCTAAACTCGAGTCTGTTAAGACATGCGGGAACCTATATTCCTGCCGAGGAGCGCCTCAAGGTCGGAGGGGTTTGAGAAATGATCGATTTATTATGCGAATTATTCGCATTAGCAGTTTATGGGCATCAAAACGCTGTGCATCGCTTTGGGTCGGAAGCTCAGGTCGCGATCGAAACCAGTTCCTGCATCAGCCCGGTCAAGCCGCGCACCCGCACATCCTTCTGCTCCCACGCCCGGCGATAGACCAGCTTGTGGTCCGGCCGGAGCTGAACACTGCCGGCCTGTTTGGCGATGAAACCGACAAGACCACGCGGATTGGCGAAATCGTTGTTCCGGAATGTAAGAACGGCGCCTTTCGGCCCGGCATCCACCCGCTCGACCCCGGCCAGCTTGCAGAGCTGCTTGATGGCGATGATCTTCAGCAGGTTCTCGACTTCCGGTGGCAGAGTGCCGAAGCGGTCCGCCAGCTCGGCCGCGAAGCTGTCGATCTCCGCCTCGTCCACCAGATTGGCGATACGCCGGTAAAGACTGAGCCGGACGGTCAGGTCCTGCACATAGTTTTCCGGGATGAGGACAGGCGTGCCGAGGGAGATCTGCGGCGTCCATTGTTCCTCCGGCTCCATGCTCTCGAAGCCCCCTTCCCGCGCCGCCTGCACGGCTTCCTGCAACAGGTGCTGGTAGAGCTCGATGCCGACTTCCTTCACCTGACCGGACTGTTCCTCGCCCAGCAAATTACCGGCGCCACGGATATCCATGTCGTGGCTGGCAAGGCTGAACCCGGCACCGAGACTGTCGAGGGTCTGCATCACCTCAAGCCGGCGCTTGGCGTCCGCCGTCAGGATCTTGGTCGGGTGCGTGGTCAGATAGGCATAGGCCCGGGTCTTGGAGCGTCCAACACGGCCACGCAGCTGATAGAGCTGCGCCAGGCCGAACATGTCCGACCGGTGAATGATGATGGTGTTCGCGTTCGGGATGTCGAGGCCGGACTCAACGATATTGGTGCTGAGCAGGATATCGTAAGCCCCGTCGCAGAACTTGGTCATGACATCTTCAAGCTCGGTCGGACTCATCCGGCCATGCGCCGTGGCGACGCGGACTTCGGGCACAAGCTGGGTCAGCCGGTCATGCATGCGCGGCAGATCGTCGAGGCGCGGGCAGACATAGAAGGTCTGACCGCCGCGATAATGCTCCCGCATGATGGCTTCGCGAATGACCAGACCGTCATAGGGCATGACGAAGGTGCGCACCGCCAGCCGGTCGACCGGCGGGGTTGTGATCAGGCTCATCTGCCGGACCCCGCTCAGTGCCATTTGCAATGTGCGCGGGATTGGCGTCGCGGTCAGGGTCAGCACGTGGATAGCCGAGCGCAGCTCCTTCAGACGTTCCTTCTGGGCGACGCCGAAATGTTGCTCCTCGTCGACGATCACCATGCCGAGATTGGAAAATTTTATGCTCTTCGCCAGAACGGCATGGGTGCCGACGACGATGCTGCAATCGCCGTTCGCCAGTTCTTCCTTGATGGCCGTCTGTTCCTTCGCCGGAACCATCCGGGAAAGTTGCCGCACCTTGACCGGAAGGCCCTTGAAACGCTCCCTGAACTGGCTGAAATGCTGCCGTGCGAGAAGCGTTGTCGGCACCACGACGGCTACCTGATAGCCCTGCATGGCAACGACCAGAGCCGCGCGCAACGCCACCTCGGTCTTGCCGAAACCAACATCGCCGCAGACCAGCCGATCCATTGGCCGGCCCTTGTTCAGGTCGTCCAGCGTCTCTTCGATGGCGCGGAGCTGGTCGTCCGTCTCTGTATAGGGGAACTTGGCACAGAACTCGTCATAAACGCCGGTTGGTGCCGGAACCGGATCGGTCTCTCTAACCTCGCGCTCGGCGGCCAGCCGGATCAGTTGCTCCGCCATGTCGCGCAGGCGTTTCTTGACCCTGGCCTTGCGGGCCTGCCAGGCGGCGCCGCCAAGTTTATCCAGTTGCCCACCCGACTCCTGAGAGCCGTAGCGGGACAGCACGTCGATACTCTCAACCGGGACAAACAGCTTGTCTCCGCCGAGATAGAGCAGCCGCAGACAATCATGCGGCGCACCGCCGATTTCCAGGGTTTCCAGTCCGTCATACTGGCCGATTCCGTGCTCCACATGGACCACGTAATCGCCTTCATTCAGGGCGGAAACTTCCTGCAGGAATTCTTCGCCCCGGCGTCCGCGCCGGATTGACGGCCGGGCCAGCCGCTCGCCGAGAATATCCTGCTCGGCGATGCAGAGCAGATCGTCGCTGGCAAAACCTTGCTCCAGAGGGAGCACTACGGCACCGGCCGTGCCTTTCGGAAGCTTCTGGGCCTCCTTCCAGGTGCCAACCGGCTCCAGCCGTTCCAGGCCGTGCTCGTGCAGCAGGGAGACCAGCCGGTCCCGGGAGCCGCTGGTATATCCGGCAACCAATACCCGGCGATCTTCCGGCTCGCCCAGAATGCGGTCGCGCACGGCGGCATAGAGATCAATATCCGGCCGGGCCCGCGCTTCGGCGAAACCGACACCGCCATGCCCGCCGCAATCAAGAACCGTAGCCCCGTCGGCAGAACTTTCCGGCAGGTCGAACGGCGTGAAGCGGGCGCTTGGCAGGGCATTTTCGAGGCTCTGCCAGTCGCGTTCATTGAGATAGAGACTGTCCGGAGGCAACGGCCGATAGACGCTGCCGCCGTCGGGCGTGCCGCGGTCATAAAGGCTTTTGCGGGCCTCGTAATATTCCTGGATGAGGTCGAAACGCGCACTCATCGCCGCGTCAGCCTGATGATCGAAGGTCACCGGCGTCGCGCCCGTGTAATCGATCAGGGTCTCCAGATCCTCATGGAACAGCGGCAGCCAGTGCTCCATGCCAACATGGCGGCGGCCCTCGCTGATCGCCTCGTAGAGCGGGTCTTTGGAAATTTCTCCGCCGAAATTGGTGCGATAACCGGAGCGGAAGCGTTTGATGCCCTCTTCATCCAGCCGGAACTCCCCGACCGGGAAAATCTCGAAGGCGTCCAGCTTGCCCGTCGTGCGCTGGCTGACGGGATCGAAGGAGCGAATTGTTTCCAGCTCGTCACCGAAGAAATCGAGCCGCAACGGCTCTTCCGCGCCAGGCGGGAAGACGTCGATGATACCGCCGCGCACCGCGTATTCCCCGGCCTCCCGGACCGTCGCCGCGCGGGTGTAGCCGTTTGCCTCGAAAAACCGGGCGATATCCTCGACCGGCTTGTTGTCTCCCGGTTTCAGGGCCAGGCCGACATCGGTGAAAAAGCTGCGCGGCGGAACACGCTGCAGCAGGGCATTCACCGTTGTCAGCATCACCGCGCCGCCGGAAAGTCCCGTTGAAGCGAGTCGCGCAAGTGTCTCAACCCGTTGACTTATCAGATCGCCATGCGGGGAAACGCGGTCATAGGGCAGGCAATCCCAGGCGGGCAGGCTCAGTACCGTCTGCTCCGGCGCGAAGAAGCCGAGCGACTGGCGCAAAACCGCAAGGCGCGAGTCGTCCCGCGCCACATGCAGGACGCCGCCATGAGCCGCCGCAATCTCAAGCAGCACTCGGGCGTCATGGCCTTCGGGCACGGATGAAAAGGCGGCAGGCCCCGACTTAGAAAGGACAGGTTTGTTGTAAATCAAAAGACTATTCAACGAGTTTGAAGTTGCGGATCATGTCGAGGATGGGCGTTTCATATTCCTCCGGCGCTTCTTCCTGGCCGGTAATCCACTTGT
>NZ_CAXBDC010000107.1:0-14513 GCF_963974195.1 uncultured Nisaea sp. | reverse complement strand
AGGATCACGCCAGCGCGCGGTCCAGAATGGTTGCGACATGCACCGCCTCGCGGGCAGTGCCGTCCTTGATCTGATGGCGGCAGGAAGTGCCGTCGGCGACAAGCACTGTGTCTCCGTCGGCGGCGCGGATGGCGGGCAGCAGATCGCGCTCCGCCATGGCCATGGACACTTCCAGATTCTTTGCTTCATAGCCGAACGCGCCGGCCATGCCGCAGCAGCTCGACTGGATGACTTCGACATCCATGTCCGGCACCAGCCGCAACGCGGTCTCGACCGCGCCCATGGCGGCGAAGGCCTTCTGATGGCAATGGCCATGCACCAGCGCCTTTGCGGCGACCGGTTTGAAGGCGGCAGTGATCTTTCCGGCCTTCTGCTCCCGGGCGATGAATTCCTCGAACAGCAGGGCATGTTCCGCGATCAGGTCCGTGTCCGCGCCCGGCAGCATCGCCTTGAATTCGTCCCGCAACGTGAAGAGACAGGACGGCTCCAGTCCGACAACGGGAATGCCGCGCCGGGCATAGGGCAGATAGGCCGCGATCATGCGCCGGGCTTCTTCCTTCGCCTTGTCTACGAGGCCGGAGGCCAGGAAGGTTCGCCCGCAGCAAAGATGGCGTCCGCCCGAACCGCGCGGATCGACCACATGGACGCGGTAGCCGAGTGCCTTCAGGACCCGCAGCGCGGCCCGCAGGTTTTCCGGCTCGAAATAGGTGCTGAAAGTGTCGTTCAGCAGCACCACATCGCGCCCGTCATTCTCATCCGGATCGGCATCGTCAGCCTCGCAGCCGGAAAACGGAACGTCGCTCCAGACCGGCAGGCTGCGCTTGGCGCTGAAGCCAAGCAGTGCCTCGGAAAGCCCCTTAAGCCCCGGCACCACATCCCGCGCATTCGCCAGATATCCGAAGCGGGACGCCGCCTCGGCATAGCGCGGCAGGTAGGAAACGAGGCGGTCCTTTAACTTTAAACCATGTTTCTTCGTATAGTGATGCAGGAACTCGACCTTCATGCGCGCCATGTCGACGCCGGTCGGGCATTCCCGCTTGCAACCCTTGCAGGAAACGCAGAGATCCATGGTCTCTTTCATCTCCGGCGCGACCAGCGCTTCGGGGCCGAGCTGACCGGACAGGGCGAGCCGCAGCGTGTTGGCCCGGCCGCGGGTCAGGTCTTTTTCATTCTTCGTCGCCCGGAAGCTCGGGCACATCACACCGGCATCGCGTTTGCGGCAGGCGCCGTTGTTGTTGCACATCTCCACCGCACCGGAGAGACCGCCCCATTCGGACCAGTCCAGCGCCGTGTCGATCGGCACCGGCGCATAACCCGGCTTGAAGCGGAACAGCGACCGGTCATCCATCTTCGGCGGATCGACGATGCGGCCCGGATTCATCATCCGCTCCGGATCGAACGCGCGCTTCACCTCGCCAAAAGCATTAACGAGCCGCTTGCCGAACATCTTCTCGTGGAACTCGGAACGGACGATGCCGTCGCCATGCTCGCCGGAGTGGGAACCCTTGTATTCCCGCACCATGTCGAAGGCTTCCTCGGCGATGGCGCGCATGCGCTTCACATCGCCCTCTTCCCGCATGTTCAGCACCGGGCGGACATGCAGGCAGCCGACGGAGGCATGGGCATACCAGGTGCCGTGCGTGCCGTGCTTCTCGAACACCTGGGTCAGCCGGTCTGTGAATTCGGCCAGATCTTCCAGCGGGACGGCGCAATCCTCGATAAAGGAGACCGGCTTTCCGGCCTGCTTCATCGACATCATGATGTTGAGGCCCTGGCGCCGGACCTCCCCGATGGTGGCCTGCAGGGCCGGCGCGGTCGCATCCACCACCGCGTCCGGATAACCGAGGTCCGCCATCAAAACTTCAAGCTGACGCAACTGCGCGACGCAGGCCGCATGGTCCTCACCGGCAAACTCGACCACCAGAACCGAGTCCGGCTCCCCCTTCACGAACTCCGCGATCATCGGTTTGAAGATCGGGATTTCCCGGGCCAGCTCGATCATGTTCCTGTCGATCAGCTCCACCGCATGCGGCTTCAGCGTCACGATATGCTGGGTCGCGTCCATCGCCTTGTAGAAGGTCGGGAAATGGCAGACGCCCATGACCTTGTGGGTTGGAATGCGGTGCAACTTCAGCTCGACCTGGCGGAAAGCCGCGAGCGTCCCTTCGGAGCCGACCAGCAAGCTCGCCATATTGTGCCCGGCGGGATTGATGGTGTTGATATTGTAGCCGCCGACCCGGCGCATGAGATTCGGAAACTTCGCAGCGATCTCGCCGCCTTCGCGGTCGGCAATGGCGCGCATTTCCTGCACCAGATCGCGATAGCGCGGCTCCGTCTCGATGGCGCCGAGATTACCCGGCACCGGCCCGAAATGAAGCTGTTCGCCGGTCGGCAGAACTGCATCGATGGAAAGTACATTGTCCACCATGATGCCGTAATGAATCGAGCGGCCGCCGCAGGAATTGTTCGCCGTCATGCCGCCGATGGTGGCCCGGCTGGCGGTCGAGACATCGACAGGGAAGAACAGCCCGTAGGGCTTCAGGGCCGCATTCAGATGGTCGAGCGCGATACCCGGTTCGACCACCGCCCGCATGTTCTCCGGATCGATTTCGATGATCCTGTTCAGATGCTTCGAGCAGTCGAGCACAAGCGACTCGTTCACCGTCTGCCCGCACTGGCTGGTACCGCCACCGCGCGGCAGCAGGGAGACCCCGTTCTCCCGCGCGATCTCCATGGCGGCGATCAGGTCTGCCTGGTTTTTCGGGATGACGACGCCAACCGGCTCGACCTGATAGATCGAGGCATCGGTCGCATAACGGCCACGGGAAAAGCGGTCGAACAGCACCTCTCCCTGCAACGCGCGATCAAGGCGCGCAGCCAGACCCCCACCATTTGGCGACACGGCGGCCATCACTTACTCCTGACAAAAACAACGCGCAAAGTCTGGCCGGTTCTTCCACGATGACAAATCGACTTCCACGATGCGGCAAAACATTGCCGCATATCAGTCCTGCGCGTGAGCCTTCTCGAAGTCCCAGACATCGCCGAAGCCCATGGTCCGGGAGAAAGCGCCAAAATCATCCAGCTTCTGGGACGCGCCCTTGCTGGAGCCGGTCTCTTTCAGACGGCCATAGACGGAGCGGAGCGCCGCGCCCATGGCAAGGAAACCAGTACCGGGATAGATCGCCATTGAATAGCCCAGCTCGGTATATTCCTCCGCGCTCAGCACCGGCGTCTTGCCGCCCTCGACCACATTGACCAGCAACGGCTTGTCGAAGGCTGCGCAGATTTTCTCCATCTCCTCCACCGATTCCGGTGACTCGATGAACAGAACATCCGCCCCGGCCTTGGCGAAAGCCTCGCCCCGGCGCAGCGCTTCGTCGAGCCCGTAATTGGTACGCGCGTCGGTCCGGGCGACGATGGCGAAATCCGCACTGTCCCGGCTTTCCACCGCGACCTTGATCTTCTGTACCATGTCCTCCAGCGGGATCACTTTCCGGTTCGGGGTATGCCCGCATTTCTTCGGAAATTCCTGATCCTCAAGCTGAATACCAGCCGCCCCCGCCGCCTCGTAGCCGCGCACCGTGTGCTGGACATTCAGCAGCCCGCCATAGCCGGTGTCACCGTCCGCGACCAGCGGCGAAGAGACCGTGTCGGCCAGCACCTTCACCCGGCCGACCATGTCCGAATAGCTCGCGAGGCCCGCATCGGGCAGGCCGAGGTGAGAGCCGACCGTGCCGTAGCCGGTCATATAAAGCGCTTCAAAGCCGAACTCGTCGGCGATGCGCGCGGAAATGCCGTCGAATATACCGGGGGCAATAAGAAGTTTGCCCGGCTTGATCAGGTCCAATAGCCGCGTCACGGCGCTTCCTCCAAATGTCTCGGGCAAGTCTCAGGCTCAAGCCCTTGTTCCGGGGACGATACCCAGCCAGACTGACGACAATCAATCCTCGCGCTTTCCACTCTCGGAAATACTGCCTGCGTGGATTGCCCTCAATACGAACACGGTGCCCCATGACCAAGGACCTACTCGCCCCCGTTCTCGCCCGCATTGATTCCGGTCTGGATCAATCCGTCGACCGGCTTGTCGACGTGCTGCGCATCCCCAGCATCAGCACGGACCCGAAATTCGATCCCGACGTTCACCGCGCCGCCGCGTGGATGGCAGACCAGCTGACCGGGATCGGCTTCGACGCCGCCGTGCGCCCGGCCAAGAAGCACCCGATGGTGGTCGGCCACATGAAAGGCCCCGAAGGCGCACCGCATATCCTCTATTACGGCCATTACGATGTGCAGCCTGCTGACCCTTACGAGCTGTGGGACAGCGATCCGTTCGATCCGGTGATCGTCGAGGCGGAGCGCGGCAAGCGCATCGTCGCCCGTGGCGCGGTCGACGACAAAGGACAGGTCATGACCTTCATCGAGGCCTTCCGCGCCTGGATGGACGTACATGGCTCCCTGCCGATCAGCGTGACCGTGCTGCTTGAGGGGGAAGAGGAAAGCGGCTCCGAGAGCCTTGAGCCTTTCCTCGCCGCCAACAAGGACGAGCTCAGCGCCGATGCCTGTGTCGTCTGCGATACCGGCATGTGGTCCGTCGACAAGCCGGCCATCACCTACATGCTGCGCGGCATTGTCTCCGTCGAGGTCAAGATCAAGGGCCCGAGCCGGGATCTGCATTCCGGCATGTATGGCGGTGGCGTCATCAACCCGATCAACCTGCTGTCAAAAATCCTCGGCGACTTCCATGACGAGACCGGTCGCATCCGGATCGAGGGCTTCTATGACGATGTCCTGCCGGTCGGCGACAACGAGCTGAAACAATGGGCCGGTCTCGGTTTCGACGAAGAGGCTTTCCTGAAGGAAGTCGGACTTGAAGTGCCTGGCGGCGAGCAGGGTTTCAGCGCTTTGGAGCGGATCTGGGCGCGGCCGACGCTGGACGTCAACGGCATCACCGGCGGCTATCAGGATCCGGGCGGCAAGACCGTGATCGCGTCGGAAGCATCCGCCAAGATCACCTGCCGTCTGGTGCCGGATCAGGACCCGGACAAGATCATCGCCGGACTGAAAGCCTTCGTCACCGAACGGCTGCCGAAGGGCTACAGCCTGGAAATCGTCCATGAAGGCGGCTTCCCGGCACTGCGGGTGCCGACGGAATCCGACTATCTGAAAGCAGCGGTCGCCGGGCTTCGGGACGAGTACGAAACGGAGCCGGTACTGATCGGCTGCGGCGGTTCCATCCCGGCGGCAGGATCAATCCGCAATCTGCTCGGCATGGACAGCCTGCTGGTCGGTTTCGGGCTGGAAGATGACCGGGTGCACAGCCCGAACGAGAAGTTCGAAATGGTCTGCTTCCACCGGGGTATCCGCTCCAACGCCGCCATCATGGCTCGGCTGGCGGAACTCGCCGGGTAAACCGATACGCCTTCACTTGAAAAAGCGCTGCGGAAATCTTTTCGCAGCGCTTTTTTTATTGGCGCCTCACGGCCTTATGCAGTATTTGGCAATGAGTTTGGGAATTTGGATGCCATGAACTTCACGGCCAGCACAGAGCGACGAGCAAACCCGCGACGACGACGTATCGCCGCGCGTAGTGCGCTGTCCGTCATCACGCTCTAGGCCGCTTCCCTTTTCGGGACGGCCATCTCAAGGCCGGAAGTCCCGACAATGATCGTTATCGAACAAGAAAACACCGCCGACGCGGCAGCCATTGAGTCCCTGCTGGATATAGGTTTCGGCGCGGGCCGTCTTTCCAAGACCGTCTACACGTTGCGGCAGGGGCCGTCCGTGCCATCCCTCAGCCTTGTCGCCCGTACCGGGTTCGACGCCAAGGTCGGCGCCTCCATCCGGTTCTGGTGTTGCGACGTGAAAAACGGGGACAAGATCCTGCCCGCGCTTATCCTCGGCCCGCTGGTGGTCGATCCGGCCCTGCAGGGCAAGGGCCTCGGCCGGACGCTCGTCGCCCGGGCGCTGGAAGAAGCGGATCAGGAAGGCTGGGATCTTTGCCTCGTGGTCGGCGAAGCCTCCTATTACAGCCCCTATAGTTTTGTCCTGGCGGAACCTTACGGGTTCGAGCTGCCCGGCCCGGTCGACCAGCCGCGTTTCCAGGTCCGGGCTGCACCGGACCTGTTGCAGTCGCTGGCAGAGAAACCAATGCTCCGCAAAGTGCTGCCTTGGAGCGGCAGGGCAAGTGGCGTAGAAGGTGCCTGGGCTGCGTCCCGCGCCGCCTGAACTCCTGACAAGACAAAGGCTCCCAAGCAATGTTCGAGGCCGTGTATTTCGGGTGGGACGTGCCTGTCTGGGGCGTCGCCCTCGCCGCCACGCTGATCGGCGGGATCGTCCGCGGCTTCACGGGCTTCGGGTTTGCCCTGATTCTGATCAGCGCCTTGCTGCTGGTCGCCGATCCGGTCTCCGTTGTCCCGCTGACCCTGATCATCGATCTGCTGGCGGGCTTCACCCTGCTGCCGCGCACCTACCGGGATGTCCACTGGACGGGTATCCGGCAGCTTCTGATCGGGTCCGCCATCGGCGTGCCCGCCGGGTTCGCCTGCCTGCTTCTGGTCGCGCCGGAGCCGATGAAGATCGCGATCTATGCAGCCGTCCTGCTGTCGGTGATCCTGATCGCCTGCGGCTTTAAAATGGCCACTGTCCCAAACAACCGAATGCTCACCGGGACCGGCATTGTCTCCGGCCTGATGTCCGGCGCCGCGGGCGTGCCCGGCCCGCCGATGGTGCTGCTCTATCTTTCCTCGCCGCTGCCGGTCGCGATCACCCGGGCAACGGGGATCGCCTTCTTTATTTTCGTCGATATCTTCGCCATTGCGCTTGCCGCCTATAAGGGGCTGATGGATGCGGACATGCTGATCCGCTGCGCTATCCTGATACCGGTCATGGCTGTCGGAACCTCGATCGGGCATAGACTTTTCGGCATCACACGCCCTGAAACCGTCAAGCTGGCGGCCATTATCCTGCTCGGCGTGCTGGCGATTGTCGGCATCGGCAAGGTTCTGGTAGTTTAGCGCCGCCAACCACAGGGCATCCCCCAGACCTAACGGTGAATTGAATGCCGACCCTCTATCACCTTTGGATTTCGCCTTTCTGCCGGAAGATCCGCGTGTCTCTCGGCGAGAAGAAAATCGAGACCGAAACCAAGGTCGAACAGATCTGGGACCGGCGCCCGGAATTTCTCGCCATGAACCCGGACGGCACAGTGCCTGTTTTCGTCGACGATGACGGCACCGTGGTCGCCAATTCCAGCGCCATCTCCGAATATCTCGAAGAAACCCGCCCCGAGATCCCGCTGCTGCCGGGCGACGCCGCCGCGCGTGCCGAAATCCGCCGTCTGGTGGCCTGGTTCGACCGCAAGTTCAGCACGGAAGTGACGGACATGCTGGTCGGCGAGAAGCTGATGAAACGCTTCCTTGGCACCGGCGAGCCCTCAAGCGCGGCGATCCGTGCCGGGCATACGAATATCGCCACCCACATGGCCTATATCGGTTTTCTGGCAGAGCGCCGGAACTGGCTCGCCGGCGATCATTTCAGCCTGGCAGACATTGCCGCCGCCTCCCACATCTCCACCGTCGACTATATCGGCGATGTGCCGTGGGAGAAGTACCCCGAAGCCAAGGAATGGTATGCCCGGGTCAAGTCCCGCCCGAGCTTCCGCCCCCTGCTGTCAGACCACATCCCCGGCGTCCGCCCACCAGCGCACTACGCCAATCTGGATTTCTGACCGGATAAGGACACCATTTTTCCCGGCCCCCGAGCCGGGACCTTTTTGATCGCAGGACTCACCCGGGGTTTCGAGTTTGATCATAGGGCTCACCCCGCTTCGGGAGGTCCCGGGTCAAGCCCGGAAAAATGGAGCTCACTCAGCGCACCATCACGTCCATCTCTTCGATACGCCCGCGCGCCGCCGCAGCGGCACGCGAGTCTGGTGCAAGCTTGATAACCTGTAGCCAATCCTCGCGGGCACCGTCCAGATCTCCCTGATACTGGCGGAGAATGCCGCGTTCCAGCAGCGCGTCCGGGTCGAACGGCGCCAATTCCAGAACGGTATTCACTTCTCTCGCCGCATCCTCCAGTCGGTCGAGCTGGCGCAGCGTAACGGCACGATAGGTATGGGCTTCCACCGATCCCGGATTCCGCCTGATCGCTTCATCCAGATCGGCGAGAGCGGCATCGTATTTTTCCAGCTCCATCAGCGTGACCGCACGGTCAACCCAGAGCTCCGGGTCGTCCGGCGCCAGATCCAGCAATGTGCTTTGCAGCTTGAACGCCTTGTCCGGCCGCCCGGCAAGATACCAGGCCTGGCCTGCCTGCATCAGAATGCCGCCAAGCAGGGCCGTGCGCGCCGTCCCGAGGTCGGTCGCCAGACGCTCCAGCCGGGACGCGGCCTCGTCATACTGATGCAACTGCAACAAAGCCACCGCGAGACAGTGCCGCGCCGGAATGCCTCCGCCTTGCTTGTACCAGGCGAGACCGCTGCTATAGGCCTCCTCCGGCCGCTCCCGGGTGAGCGCCATGCAGGCCTGATATTCCTGTTGATGATCAATCTCGGCAGCGGCTGCCGGAAAGATCGCGGAGAAGCAGGTGACTCCGGCGAGCGCAATGCCCGCGAGATTTAGCCTGCCGCGTCGCATAGTGCCGCCACGGTCTGGGACAGGATTTCCAGATCCCGGTCGGTAGAAAGCCGGTGGTCGCCGTCCTTCACAAACCGGATCTGAACATCCTCGCTCTCGACATTCCCGGCGATGCGCAGTGAAAGCTCATAGGGCACCGATTCGTCGCACATGCCATGCAGCAGGCGTACCGGCACGCTGATCGGCATTTTCTCCCGCATGACCAGATGGTCGCGGCCGTCCTCGATCAGCTTCATGGTGATGGTGTAGGGCTCGTCGCTGTATTCCGAGGGCTCGAAATAAACCCCGTCACGTTGCAGCGTCTGTTTGATCTCGTCAGGAAAACTCGCCCACATCAGGTCCTCGGTGAAGTCCGGCGCGGCGGCGATGCCGACCAGACCGGCAAGCCGCTGCGGCCGCTGCAAAGCCGCCTGCAACATGATCCAGCCGCCCATGGAAGAGCCGACAAGAATCAGCGGCCCCGTGGTCACTTCGTCTATCAGATAGAGTGCGTCGGAGAGCCAGATTCCGATGGAGCCATCCTCGAATTTCCCCGAGGACTGGCCATGTCCCTGATAATCCAGCCGGAGAAATGCCTGCCCCCGTTCACGCGCCAGAGCTTCAAGCGTCAAGGCCTTGGTACCCGTCATGTCGGACATGAAGCCACCAAGGAAGACAATTGTGGGTCCGCGCCCGTCCAGTTTGTGATAAGCGAGACGTGCGCCGTCCGGCTTTTCGATATAGAGGGGCGTGGGGTCCGGCGACTGCTGGGTTTGCTCGGTCATTGTGGTAAACTTCATGACAATGAAAACAACATGCTTGGAACGCCGGTGAACGACGGCCCCTCCATGAGGCCTAACATACCGAACCTCCGCCAATCGAGCGGCGATTACGATATGTTCCGCCGACCACCGGAAGACAAGAAGCCGGTCGTCCTGCAAATTCTGCCCGCCCTGGTCTCCGGTGGCGTGGAGCGGGGAACAATCGACGTTGCCCGCGCGCTTGTCGAAGCCGGTTGGGATGCCCTGGTGATTTCCGCGGGCGGGCCGATGGTGCACGATCTGACCCGCGTCGGCGCGCGTCATATCCAGCATCCTCTCGGCTCCAAGAACCCGCTGAGCTGGCGACAGAATTTCGACTGGCTGGTCGACGTCATCCATAAGGAAAATGTCGATATCGTGCATGCCCGCTCACGCATGCCGGCCTGGATTTCCTGGCGCGCGGCGCGCAAGAACAAGGTGCCGTTCGTCACCACCTTTCACGGCCGCTTCCCGGACACCAACCCACTGAAAAAACTCTATAACTCGGTGATGGTACGGGGCGACCGAGTGATTGCCATCTCGCATTTCGTCGCCCATGAGATCGAGACGCGCTTCGGCACCGGCAGCGACAAATTGCGGATTATCCCGCGCGGCGTGAATGTTGACCTGTTCAACCCGGAGGGCGTGTCCGCCGAACGGATGATCAAGCTCAGCCGCGAATGGCGCCTGCCGGACGGTGTGCCGGTGATTGTCATGCCGGGACGGATCACCCGCTGGAAAGGGCACGACGTCCTGATCGATGCCCTGACCAAGCTGGGTGGCCAGCCTGTCCATTGCATCATGGCCGGGTCCTACGAAGGCAAGGAAAGCTACAAGGCCGAACTTGAAGAGAAAATCGCCAAGGCCGGACTTTCCGCCTCGGTGATGTTCTCCGGCTCCGTCGCCGACATGCCCTGCGTCTACCAGATCGCCGATGTCGTGGTTTCCGCCTCCATCGATCCCGAGCCTTTCGGCCGGGTGATGATCGAGGCGCAAGCGATGGGCCGTCCGATTGTCGCGACGGATCACGGCGGCGCGCGGGAGTCGGTCATTCCCAACAAGACCGGCTTCCTTGTCAAACCGAACGATGCCGATGCACTCGCGGAAGGCATTCGCACCGCACTCGCCCTGACGGCGGAGCAGCGCGCCGTGGTGACCGAGACCGCCGTGGCCCATGTCCGGGAGCATTATACGACCAGCGACATGTGCGCCCGCACCCTCTCCGTCTATCAAGAAGTCCTGCCGCTCTCGCCAAATGCCGGATAGCTCCACAGATCAGACCGGGGCCGGACAGGAGCAGTCACGCATTCTTGTCATCAAGCTCGGCGCGCTCGGCGACTTCATCTATGCGCTCGGCCCGATGCAGGCGATCCGCCGTCATCATCCGCATGCCAGGATCACCCTGCTGACACGCCCGGCCTATGCCGGGCTCGGCGAGCGCAGCGGGTTGTTCGACACGATATGGACCGATAGCGAGCCAAAACTCTTCAACCTGCCTGGTGTGCTATCCCTGCGCGCCAAACTGACCGGCGCGAGATTCGACCGGGTCTATGATCTGCAGACATCGGACCGGACCGGATTCTATTACCGGCTGTTCTGGCCGGGCCCAAAACCCGAATGGTCCGGTATCGTCCCCGGGTGCAGTCATTATCATCACTACAAGCGCCCGACCCTGACCCATACCCAGGACCGGCAACAGACCCAGCTTGAAATCGCCGGGATCACGGATGTCCGCCCGTCCGACCTTGCCTTCATGGACAGCGACATCGCGCATTTCGACCTGCCCGAGCGTTTCGCCCTGCTGATCCCCGGCTCATCCCTGAAAATGGCGATGAAGCGCTGGCCGGCGGCGCATTATGGCGAGGTTGCAAAACGACTGCACCAAACCGGGATCATGCCGGTACTGCTTGGCGGCAAGGAAGATCAGGAAGCCATCCAGAGCATCAAGACAATCTGCCCACAGGCACGAGACCTTTCAGGCCAGACCACGCTTTATGACATCCCCGCACTGGCTCGTGCGGCCAGCCTTGCCATCGGCAACGATACCGGCCCAATGCACATGGCGGCGCTCGCCGGTTGCCAGACCGTCGCGATCTTCTCGACCAGAAGCTTTCCGGAGAAGGCCGCGCCAAGGGGTGAGAACGTCACCTTGTTCGTGGAAAAGGATCTCTTGGATCTTGCGGTGGAGAGTGTTTGGGATACCGTCGAAACAATACTGGAATGCGGCCTCCGCTAACGCCAGATCTGGCCCAAACAACTTCGGCATAACGGCTACCCTATTCCGTATACTGGCCGTCAATTATGCTGGGGCGCGTATATTGAGCGCAGGCTTGACGAAGCTCCTCCTCACTCAGCAGCTCACGACACGGCAATCTACTCAGCACGATATCGGGATCAAAACGATCCGGGACAGCGATTGCGTTGGCGCAAACCGCACGCGGCAGATGCGCAACCGGCGCTTCTTTAAAGTTTGGCCAGCTATGCAGCAGAAAGCTCGCCAGGAACACCCTATAGTCAAGATCCAGCAAGTCAGACATCCATGACAGATCACTGTCCGGGTTATCGGTCTCAATACTCAAGAAGGGGCGGTGTTTCGCCAGCGTGTTGCTGGCTCCACGAATAACCGCTGCTTCGGCACCTTCCACGTCAATCTTGATGAAGTCGCACGCTGTCAGATCAAGCGCGTCAATCGTTGTCATCTCAGTCGGAACATTTTGTCCCAACCCTTCCTTGATCCAGCTTTGAAGGGAGATCGAACCGAAGTTCAACTGGCCTATTTTTGCCGTATCCGGATCAGCGAAAGTTGTTTCCCCGACTCTGTCGGAAACGGCTTTCCTATAAGTAGTCACGTTCGAACATTCATTGATTTCAAGATTGTGGCGCAACAAACCGTTCGCGAAGCCACTCGGCTCGAATGCAATGACGTGCCCCTCGTCCCCTGCAATTTCTGAGAAAAGCAGGCTCATCAGGCCGATATTCGCCCCCACATCGACGATTGTCATGCCGGGTTTCAGAAACGACCTGTAGGTTTTCATCTCACCGTAGCAATAATCGCCGCATTCAGTGAGGGCGCCATAAAGGTAGATATCCGTGACAGGGAACGCCACGCGGCCGACGCGTGTATCAGTACACATGCAGCGATCAAATCGCGGGGCGCATTCACTCATGGCGGAAATACTCTGTTACGAAACCGGGACAACAGTCCCTCTTATACACACACAATTCTTCGAGCCAGCAAGCAGTCAGAAAACAATCGCGCGGCCATCAGCCCCGCTCCCGGTCATGGCACAGCATTCCAGTCTTTCCTTGCGGCAGAGCCATTCCAGCGCTACATAGCACCCCATGCGCAACGGTAGATTTTACGGACCCATGTGGCATCCGACCCAGATAATCGTGACTAGTTAGCCGTTTCGGCCTGGCCGGCCGAGACGGCATACGGATCGGGAATGCTCCCGTCCCAAGGCCTTGCGAAAAATTTGTCACGACACATCCCCCTCAAAAGGGTCGAATATCATGCCTGCCATTACACTTCCCGACGGCTCCGTCCGTTCCTTCGATGCTCCCGTTTCCGGCGCGGAAATCGCCGCCGACATCGGTCCGGGGCTTGCCAAAGCCGCGATCGCCATTCGCATCAACGGTGCGCTCAGCGATCTCAGCCTGCCTATTGCCGAAGACAGCCAGGTCGCCCTTGTCACCAAGAAGGACCAGGAAGCGCTTGAGCTGATCCGGCACGACTGCGCCCACATCATGGCCGAAGCCGTGCTGGAGCTGTATCCCGAAACACAGGTCACCATTGGCCCGTCCATCGAGAACGGCTTCTATTACGATTTCTTTCGCGAAGAACATTTCACGCCGGACGATCTGGAGAAGATCGAAAAGCGGATGCACGAGATTGTCGACCGGGACGAGGCCATCACCCGCGAGGAATGGGACCGGGACGAAGCCGCGCTGCACTACAAGAAGATCCACGAGCCGTTCAAGGTCGAGCTGGTCGAGACCATCCCCTCAGGTGAGGTCATCAGTTTTTACCGTCAGGGCGAGTTCCTCGATCTCTGCCGCGGCCCGCATATGCCGTCGACGAAATATACCGGCCATGCCTTCAAGCTGATGAATGTTGCCGGTGCCTACTGGCGCGGCGATAGCAACCGGCCGCAGCTGCAGCGCATCTACGGCACCGCCTGGCCGGACCAGAAGCAGCTCGACGCCTACCTGCACATGCTGGAAGAAGCCGAGAAGCGCGACCATCGCCGCCTCGGCCGTGAGCTGGACCTGTTCCACATCCAGGAAGAGGCCGTCGGCTCCGTCTTCTGGCATCCGCAAGGCTGGACGCTGTACCGGCAGATCGAGAACCATCTCCGCCGGAAGCTCGACCGGGCCGGTTATCAGGAAGTCAAAACCCCGCAGTTGATCGACCGGTCTCTCTGGGAAGCCTCCGGGCACTGGGAGAAATTCCGCGAGAACATGTTCACGGCCAATGCCGAGGACGACAAGGTGCTCGCCCTGAAGCCGATGAACTGCCCGGGCCATGTGCAGATCTTCAAGCAGGGCCTGAAGAGCTATCGCGATCTGCCGCTGCGGCTTTCCGAATACGGCTCCTGCCACCGGAACGAGCCGTCGGGCGCGCTGCACGGCATCATGCGGGTGCGCGCCTTCACCCAGGACGACGCCCATATCTTCTGCACCGAAGAGCAGATCACCGAAGAAAGCGTGAAGTTCTGCGAGCTGCTGTCGGCGGTCTACAAGGATTTCGGCTTTACCGACGTGCGGGTGAAATTCTCCGACCGTCCGGAAGTGCGTGCCGGTGAAGACGCGATCTGGGACAAGGCCGAGAAGTCGCTGAGCGACGCCTGCGACGCCGCCGGGCTGGACACCACGCTGAACCCCGGTGAAGGCGCCTTCTACGGCCCGAAACTGGAGTTCGTGCTGACCGACGCGATCGGCCGGGACTGGCAGTGCGGTACCCTGCAGGTCGATTTTGTCCTTCCGGAAAGGCTCGACGCTTCCTATATCGATGAGGATAGCAACCGCAAACGTCCGGTCATGCTGCACCGGGCCATCTTCGGCTCGATGGAGCGCTGGATCGGCATCCTGATCG